>JANMTF010000411.1:0-16755 GCA_031390175.1 Polaromonas sp. | reverse complement strand
GTGACGATTTGCTGGCAATAGCTGGGGTCGGTCAAGATTTCTTGATAACCCGACATCGAGGTGTTAAACACCACTTCGCCGACGGTGTGGCCTGCGGCTCCGATGGAGGAGCCTACGAATACGGTACCGTCAGCAAGAGCGAGGATCGCGGGGGGATGGGCTGACTTCAAAGACAAAAGCACTGGGTTTTCTCCGTTTTCTTCGGGTACGCCCTAGCGCTTCAAAACCTACGTTATTTAAGACGTAAATCGGTAAAGCTGTGCTTGGAGGATTGGCTTGAATGCGTAAGGCGTGGGGTGGATGCGGGAAAGCCTCTGATTATAGCCTAGGGCGGGTTTGTACTAGGCCCAGCGCATCCTATCCTTTATGCAATTTGCACGCCATTTAGGCGTTCGGTAACTGCCCCGGTACGTTAAATCCGCGCCGTCCCGCTGGCGTGCAAGCAAATGGCCGCAGCGGCCGCCACGTTGAGCGACTCTTCCCCACCCGGCTGGGCAATGCGCACATGCAGCGTAGCGCAATCTTGTAACTCGGCGCAAACGCCCTGCCCTTCGTGCCCTAGCACCCAGTTGATCTTCGCAGGCAGCTCGTTATTCGATAGCAACTGGTGCAAATACTGGCCTTGGTGGCTACTGGTCACGGCCAAAGGCAGTTGCAAACGGGCGATATCTTCCAACGAAACGCCTTCCACGAGACGCATGCCGAAGTGCGCGCCCATGCCCGCACGCAGCACCTTGGGAGCCCACAATGCCACACTGCCTTTGAGTGCTATCACTTGCTTGAAGCCAAACGCTGCTGCACTGCGCAAAATGCTGCCCACATTGCCAGGGTCTTGCAGCCGGTCTAGCACTACCGTAGGAGCATGCAGGTCTAGCGCAGTGTCCGCAGGCAGGTCGCAGACAAAACCTATCCCGGCCAGTGAGTCCAATGGGCTGATATCGACCATCAAGGCATCTGCGACTACTATTAATTTAGTAGCTGCTCCCGCTATATTTGATTGGGCTAGAGCCTGTTTTGATTCCAAAACTACGGCTATAGCGGGTTGCAAACCGCGCTGTACGTAGGCGCGGCACAAGTGCTCGCCTTCGATCCATACCCGACCTGTTTTGCGGTAAGCGGATCCGTCTAGCGCCAGCTTGCGCAGCTCTTTGAGCAGCGGATTGTCACGCGAAGTAATGAGTGTAGAGGCGCTCACGGTGCAACCCTTGGCGCTGCGAGCAGAGCCTCGCGCACTGGCGCGAAGCTTTTGCGATGCACAGGGGTGGCGCCGTGCGCTTTGAGCGCGGCCATATGCACCGCTGTGCCATAGCCTTTATGCCCATCAAAGCCGTATTGCGGGTACTGGGCGTGCATGGCCTCGCACTGCCTGTCGCGCGTGACTTTGGCGATGATGGAGGCGGCGGAGATGGCCTGCACCTTGGCATCGCCCTGCACTATCGCCTCGGCCAACATGTCCAGCATGGGAATGCGGTTGCCGTCCACCAGCACCATAGTGGGTTTCAGGCGCAAATTGGCGACTGCGCGTTGCATGGCCAGCATGGTGGCTTGCAATATATTGAGCCTGTCAATTTCTTCTACATTGGCCTCACCCACGCCCACACACAATGCTTTGGCACGGATTTCGTCGTAGAGTTTGGCGCGTTTGAGCGCTGTGAGTTTTTTGGAGTCCGCCAAGCCCAGGATAGGGTTGAGTTCGTCCAGTATCACAGCCGCCGCCACCACGCTGCCCGCCAACGGGCCACGGCCTGCCTCGTCTACGCCCGCAGTCAAACCATGGGTGTCCCACACCAGTTGCACCTGCTTCATGGCGGGCGCTTTACGGCCCTTCACAGACGGGCGGCGCTTGGTTGCAGGCTTGGGGTCAGGCATAAGGTCAAATGCCTGAACCGGTTTAAGTGGCAATGACTTGGGCGATGGCATGGCAGGCTAGGGTGGCGGTGTCGCGCTGCAACTCACTGTGCAGCGCGGTAAATCGTTGTTCTAAAACACGTATTTTCTCAGGTTGCGCGAGCCAGTTCAAAACGGCTCGCGACAGGGTTTGGGGAGTTGCCGCATCTTGCAAAAACTCAGGCACCACAAACTCCCGGCACAAAATATTGGGCAAACCTACCCAAGGCTGGAGTTTTTTGCGTTTCATCATCTGCCAGCTTAGCCAATGCATGTTGTAGGCAATGACCATCGGACGTTTGAACAATGCCGCCTCCAAGGTGGCGGTGCCACTGGCGATCAAAGTCACGTTACACGCAGCCAGTGCTGTATGCGACTGGCCATTCAGCAGTTGAACCTGGTCGAGCACCCCTGCAGCTTGCGCATGGGAACGTATGGCATTGGTCAAGCCCGGGGCGCACGGAACTATAAATTTGATAGCTGGTTCCGCAAGTCTTATATGGGCTACCGCCTTAAAAAATACTTCACCGAGGTATTGCACCTCTGAAGCGCGGCTACCGGGCAGTACAGCGACAACAGTATCTTGTGCATCCAATCCCAGTGCGGTGCGCGCGGCACCACGGTTTGGCTCCAGAGGTACGACACTTGCCAAGGGGTGACCCACATAGGTAGCGACAATGCCCGCTTGGTCATAGAGCGGTTTTTCAAACGGGAATATGCACAACACATGGTCTACAGCAGCACGAATTTTTTCTATGCGCTCAGGCCGCCAGGCCCAAATGCTGGGGCTGACAAAATGCACCGTTTTAATACCGCGCGCTTTGAGCTGCGTTTCAAGCGCCAAGCTAAAGTCTGGTGCGTCAATGCCGATAAACACATCCGGCGGATCATCCAGCAAACGCGCCAAGAGCTGCTTGCGGATACCGACAATCTCGCGGTAATAGCGTAGCACCTCTACATAGCCACGCACCGCTAATTTATCGCTCGGCCACCACGCCTTAAAACCCCGGCGCTGTAACTGCGGACCACCGATGCCGAAGGCTTCTACCGCAGGCCAATGCTGCTTGAGACCGTCCAGCAGCAGGCCTCCCAACAAGTCTCCCGAGGCCTCGCCCGCGACCATGGCTACGCGCAAAGCTGGTGCAGTCATTGTTGCAGGCTAGAGGTGAGAGGCTAGAGGTAACAGGGCAAAGCGCGCGGACAGACGCTTAGCGCACAATGCCGCGCTGCGCTGATACTTTGGCCAGAAAGCCATTCATCATCTGCACATCGGGCAGCGCTTCTGGGTGGCTGGCAGTCAATTCGTTAATTTTCACCATGGCAGCCTCCAGCGACAGATCATCCCGGTACAAAGCCTTGTGCATGGCTTTGACGGCACTCACACGCTCGGCGCTAAAGCCGCGACGGCGCAGGCCTTCGTAGTTCATGCTGCGGGCTGCTGCGGGCTGGCCCTGGCACATCACAAATGGCGGCAAATCGGCAAACAGCAGGGAACACATGGCGGTCATACTGTGTGCGCCAATGCGTACAAACTGGTGCACCACGGTAAAGCCGCCCAAAATCACAAAATCGTCCACCACTACATGGCCTGCGAGCTGAGTGTTGTTCGCAAAAATCGTGTCGTTGCCGACGATGCAGTCATGCGCCAAATGGACATAGGCCATCAGCCAGTTGCGGTTACCCACACGGGAAATGCCACCGCCACCGGGAGAGCCGATATTGAAAGTGCAAAACTCGCGGATGGTATTGCCGTCACCAATCACCAGCTCGCAAGGCTCGCCCGCGTATTTTTTGTCTTGCGGTATCGCGCCGAGCGAAGTGAACTGGAAGATGCGGTTGTCCTTGCCAATCGTCGTATGGCCCTCAATCACGGCATGCGGGCCCACGGTAGTACCCGCACCAATCTTCACATGCGGGCCAATCACGCTGTAGGGCCCCACGCTGACCGAACTGTCGAGTTGCGCCAGAGGGTCTATCAGGGCGGTAGGATGGATGAAGGTGCCGCTCACGGTCGCACCCATCAGGCGATGGTGCGCATGGTGCACATCAGCTCGGCTTCCACAGCCAGCTCCTCACCCACCATGGCACGCGCTTTGAATTTAAAGATACCCGCCTTCATGCGGTCCAGAGCCACGTGCAAAATAAGTTGATCACCAGGCTCTACTGGCCGCTTAAACCGTGCGCCATCAATACCCGCAAAGTAGTACACCGTTTTGTCGTCCGGCGTGGTGCCCATCATGTCAAAAGACAGCAAGGCCGCAGCCTGCGCCAGCGCCTCGATCATCAACACGCCCGGCATGACCGGGCGGTGTGGAAAGTGGCCTACAAAAAACGGCTCGTTGATGGTGACATTTTTCAGCGCTTTGATCGACTTGCCTTTATCGATCTCCAGCACTCTGTCTACCAGCAGAAACGGGTAGCGGTGCGGTAGTTGTTTGAGTATTTTATGGATGTCCATCATAGTGTCTGCGTTTTCGTTTCGAATATTTTCTCAATCTCTTTGACGCGCTCACGCAGCTTATACAGTTGCTTGAGCGAGGCGGCATTTTTTTCCCAACTCGCATTGTCATCGATAGGGAATAGGCCCGTATAGTTGCCCGGCTGAGAAATAGAGCGCGTGACTGTGGTGGCTGCAGAAATATGCACATGGTCAGCAATGCTCAGGTGCCCCAGCACAATCGCGCCGCCACCCACCGTGCAGTGCGCGCCGATCGTGGCACTGCCTGCCACGCCAGCACACCCAGCCATGGCGGTGTGTTTGCCGATTTTGACGTTATGCCCGATCTGGATCAGGTTATCCAACTTCACGCCATCTTCAATCACAGTATCTTGGAGTGCACCCCGGTCAATGCAGGTATTGGCACCAATCTCTACATCGTCGCCAATACGTACCGCGCCCAGTTGCTCGATTTTCTCCCACGCGCCACCGCGCGACTTGTCTGGCGCAAAACCAAAACCATCCGCACCGATGACCACCCCACTGTGCACGATGCAGCGCTGGCCCAGCACGCAATCTGCGCCCACTGTCACGCGTGAAGCCAACATAGTGTTTGCACCGATCTGCGCGCCACGTTCGACCACACACAAGGGGCCAATACTGGCGCTGGGATGCACCCGTGCGCCGGCATCCACTACTGCGCTGGCGTGCACACCAGCTGGCGCGCCCTGGCCTGACTGGCGCTTCCACCACTGCGTCAACTTTGCGAAGTACAAATAAGGATCATCAGTCTCAATGCAAGCACCACGCAGCTTGGCTGCGTCAGCTGCAGCAGGCGACACGATCACGCAAGCTGCGCGGGTCGTGTGCAATTGCCCAGCGTATTTGGGATGGCTTAAAAATGACAAATCCGCAGAGCCTGCGGATTGCAACGGAGCCAAACGCTCTATGGTTAAAGTAGCCTGTCCGTACAGCGTGCCGCCTAGAGCTTGGACAATGGTTTCAAGTGTGAATGGCACACGACGATCCTAAGCTGGGGCTTATTTGCCGTTAGCTGCGTTAAGTGCCTTAAGCACTTTGTCGGTGATGTCGTGCTTGGGGTTAATATACACAGCCTCTTGCAGCACCACATCGTATTTTTCAGCCTCAGCCACTTGCTTTACCAAGCGATTCGCGCGCTCAAGCACCGCTTGCAGCTCTTCATTCTTGCGCGCATTCAAATCCTCTTGAAACTCACGGCGCTTGCGTTGGAAGTCGCGGTCTTGCTCTACCAGTTGTTTTTGGCGAGTATTACGCGTGTTCTCAGCCAGGGTAGGCGCTTCGCGCTCGAACTTTTCAGACGCAGTTTTAAGCGTGTTACCAATATCGATCAATTCTTTTTCACGTTTAGCAAACTCCGTTTCCAATTTAGTCTGCGCAGCCTTGGCCGCATTGGCTTCACGGAAGATACGGTCCGTATTGACAAAACCAATGCGAAACTCTTGCGCCCACGACGAGCAAGCGGCAGCAGCCAAGCCTAGGGCAACGAGCAAATGACGGGTTGAGAACTTCATTAGAAAGATGTACCAATTTGGAATTGCAATTTCTGGATTCTATCTCCTGGGAACTTGCGTATGGGAACCGCATAAGCAAATCTTAGCGGTCCTACCGGAGAAATCCAGCTCAAACCAACGCCGGCCGAGGATCTAAGGGTACCAAAGTCGTACTTTTCCAGCTCTGAGAACACGTTACCCGCATCGACAAAACCGAACAGTCGAAGTGTCCTGTCATTGCCTGCACCAGGAAAAGGTGTTTGTAACTCTATGTTCCCCACCATTTTTTTGGGCCCCCCAATAAAGGACCCAGTGACATCGCGAGGGCCCAAACTGCCTTGATCAAAACCACGTACCGAGCCTAATCCGCCCGCGTAGTATCCTTTGAACACCGGGAAAGTGCGGTCTGACAGACCCTTACCCCAACCTACTTCCCCGTTGACCGCAACGGTAAATTGTTTATTCAGGGGAATGTACTGCTGGTATTGGTAACTACCGCGCAAATATCTGGCGTCCCCGGCCACGCCCCACTCGCCACTCACCCGCTGCAAAACTCCAGCGTTGGGCACCAAAGAGCTGTCGCGACTGTCTCTAGACCAACCCAAGGTTAAAGGGAAACTGCGGCTAGAGTATCCAAACTGGTTAGCGTAGGCCAGGTACGCCGCCGGAATATTGGTACCCGGGATGATTTTGGTACCCTCTACGCCACCACCAAAATAAACCGTATCCTGCTCAGTAAACGGCACGCCAAAACGCATGCTGGCACCCGTGGTAGTGAGCTGATAATCGCCACCCTGGTCGTTCAAGGGCCGGGTTTTACGATAGTAAACGTCCACAGTGCGAGAGACACCGTCGTTAGTAAAGTACGGGTTGATGCTACTGACTACCAGTTGCCGATTAAATTTGGAGGTATTGACATCAACACCCAAATATTCTCCCGAACCGAACACGTTTTCTTGTGCAATTTTAAATTGCAAAGACAGTTTTTCGCTGCTAGAAAAACCCGCACCCAAGGACAAGTTGCCTGTCGGTTTTTCTGACACCGTGACTACCAAGTCCACTTGGTCTTGAGCACCTGGTACATCCACTGTTTCTACGTTCACGTCTTTGAAATAGCCCAAACGGTCTACCCGATCACGCGACAGTTTAATTTTATCGCCGTCATACCAACTGGCCTCAAACTGCCTGAACTCGCGGCGAATCACTTCATCACGGGTTTTGTTGTTTCCTGCAATATTGATCTTGCGCACGTAGGCACGCCTAGAGGGCTCGGCTTGCAACACAAACGCCACTTGGTTAGTCACCCGGTCAATTTCGGGCTTAACTTGCACTTGGGCAAAGGCATACCCAAAGCTGCCAAAGTAATCGGTAAAGGCTTTGGTGGTTTGCGCCACCTGCTCTGAGTTATAGGCTTGCCCGGGCTTGATAGCGACGAGTGTTTTGAACTCTTCATCCTTGCCTAGATAGTTACCATCCAGCCTCACACCAGAGACCACATAGCGCTCGCCTTCGCTGATGTTCACCGTCAAGGAAATATCTTGTTTGTCCGGGGAAATCGCCACTTGGGTGGAGTCAATTTTAAACTCCAGGTAACCACGGGTCAGATAATAAGAGCGCAGAGTTTCCAAATCAGCATTGAGCTTGGTACGGGCATACCGATCGCTCTTGGTATACCAACTGAGCCAGCCACCACTGTCTAAGTCAAACAGACTTCGCAGCGTTCCCGTACTGAAAGCCTTGGCACCGACGATGTTAATTTCTTTGATCTTGGCTACATCACCTTCGGTCACGTTGAAGTTCAGGTTCACCCGGTTGCGTTCAATTGGTGTGACGGTGGTCACCACCTCAGAGCCATACAAGCTGCGGTTGATGTACTGGCGCTTGAGCTCTTGCTCGGCGCGGTCAGCCAAAGCCTTGTCAAAGGGGCGGCCTTCGGTGATGCCCACTTCGCGCAAAGCCTTGGTGAGCACTTCTTTGTCGAATTCTTTGGTACCCGTAAAGCTGACATCGGCCACCGTGGGGCGTTCTTCCACAATCACCACCAGCACGCCGCCTTGCACATCGATGCGGACGTCTTTGAACAAGCCTAGCGCAAACAGCGAGCGAATCGCCGAAGAGCCTTTCTCATCGTTGTACGTCTCGCCTACACGGAAAGGCAAAGATGCAAATACGGTGCCAGGCTCCACACGCTGCAAGCCCTCCACCCGTATGTCGCGTACCGTGAAAGGGTCCACGGCCCACGCATTTGCTACGAAAGCTATAGCTGCCAGCGCGCATGCAGAGCGGTTAAAAACGTATTTTGCTTGTTTATTCATACACCATAGAGCGCCCTTTTCAATAAGCCATAAGCCTACGAAGCACTTTTACAAAAACTATCCAAAAATTCGGGTCACATCGTTAAACAGGGCAACACACATCATGGCCATCAAAATAGCCACCCCGCCGCGTTGCAAGCGTTCCAGCCAAACGTCAGACACCTGCTTGCCCGTCATTGCTTCCCACACATAATACATGAGGTGCCCGCCGTCCAAGACAGGCAAGGGCAACAAATTAAGTACGCCCAGACTGACGCTAATCAGCGCTAAAAACAGCAAATACTGCACAACGCCCAAACTGGCCGATTTACCCGCTACATCGGCGATGGTCAGAGGGCCGCTTAAATTCTTCAGCGAGGCCTCACCGATCACCATTTTGCCCATCATGCGCAAGGTCAATGCAGATATCTCCCACGTCTTGACCATCCCGCGCCACAAGCCATCTATGGGCCCGTACCGCGTTTGAATCATCTCCGGCGGTGCACCTACGTAAGCGCCTATCTTGCCCACCCACAGGGTGCCTTCTTGCACCGCCGATGATGTCACCTCGATAGGCAGAGTTTGGCCCTGGCGTTGCACCTGCCACAATTGCATGACCGGTTTGCTACCCATCACGCTGGCACGTATCAGGTCACGCAACTGCATACCGTCTAGCACCGCCACACCAGCAACGCTTACAACTACGTCGTTCCTTTTCAGTCCCGACACGTCGGCCGCCCCGCCCGCGACCAGCTCACCCAGCACAGGGCGCGTCCAAGGCGCACCAATACCGATTTTGCGAAACATTTGCGCATCGGCTTCGCGCACATCCATACGGCTTAAAGGAAGTATTACATTGCGAACTGAATTGCGCGCTACATCGCGCACTTCCAACTGCAAATCTTTGCCGTCCAAGGCCGCTTGGGTAGTGATCCATCGCACCTCTTCCATCGATCGCACTTCTTGCAAGGCATCCCCGGCAAAAGCCGCCGCCTGCACTTGCTCGCCCCCACGCAGGCCAGCTTGTGCAGCAATAGAGCTGGCTAAGGGACTGGCGATAATGGCGCGCGGCTCTTGCACGCCCAGCCAATTCACTATGGCATACAACAAAACGGCCAACAATAAATTGGCGATCGGGCCAGCAGCCACAATGGCGGCGCGAGATGACAAGGGCTGGGTGTTAAAAGCGACGTGCCGCAGCTCGGCAGGCACGGGCGCTTCGCGCTCATCGAGCATCTTGACATAGCCGCCCAAAGGCAACATGGCCACCACGAATTCAGTATCTTGGCCCGGGTGCTGCTTCTTGGGCTTCCAGGTCAAAAGTGGCTTGCCAAAACCCACGGAGAAGCGCAGCACCTTCACACCACAGGCCACGGCCACACGGTAATGGCCATACTCATGGATGGCAATTAAAAGGGCCAATGCAACAACAAAAGAAAGGATGGTTAATATCATTTAAGGCTTTAGGGTAGCTACGAACTGCCACGCTGCTGCGCGACTTTGCGCATCAATCGCCAGCAAATCATCCAAGCAGTTGGGCTTTGACGGTGCAATGCGGCTTAAAGTTTCCATGTTAACTGCGTGGATCTGGTCGAAGCGAATGGTGCCGCCTAAAAACGCCTGTACCGCTACTTCATTGGCAGCGTTGAGCACCGCCGTGGTGCCCTCGGGTGCACGCATGGCATGCCACGCCAATTGCAGGCCAGGAAAGCGCCTGGCGTCTGGCGCTTCAAAAGTCATGGCATTCATGGTCTGCCAATCAATGGCCTTGGCACCACTGTCGATGCGTTCCGGGAAACCCAGCCCATACGCAATCGGTACCCGCATATCGGCATTGCCAAGCTGGGCCACCACCGAGGTGTCGTGGTATTGCACCATCGAGTGGATGATGGACTGCGGATGCACCACGACTTCGATTTTCTCAGGTGGCATGCCAAACAGGTAGTGCGCTTCTATCACCTCCAGCGCTTTATTCATCAAGGTGGCGGAGTCCACTGAAATTTTGCGCCCCATGACCCAGTTGGGGTGGGCTACAGCTTGTTCGGGAGTAATGGTGTCAAAGGTAGCAGGATCACGCGTACGAAATGGGCCGCCTGAGGCGGTGAGGATAACTTTCTCGACCCTGTCGGCCCAAGTGCTCGGGTCCTGCGGCAAGCTTTGCAGTACAGCGGAATGCTCGCTGTCAATCGGCAGCAAAGCGCCGCCGCCCTGGGCTACCGCCTGCATAAACAAGGCACCACCCACCACCAAAGCTTCTTTGTTCGCCAGCAGCAAACGCTTGCCTGCAGCTGCAGCCGCCAAACTGGGTGCCAGCCCTGCCGCACCGACAATAGCGGCCATGACGATATCA
The DNA here is from genome assembly GCA_031390175.1 of Polaromonas sp. Classification (GTDB taxonomy): domain Bacteria; phylum Pseudomonadota; class Gammaproteobacteria; order Burkholderiales; family Burkholderiaceae_C; genus JAAFIP01. Next base: position 6,255 of record JANMTF010000411.1, on the reverse strand, counting down.
GTTTGGCTGGAGGCAGCGATGTCGTCCATACCGCCTCGCTCGTTGTTTACTTGGGTAGAACACCCTTTTTGTTTGAGCTTAAGCGATAAGGTTTGTCCTGCCACAGGGTCAGCCATCACCACTACCTGTGGCTTGTATTGCAGACACTGGGCGAGCATTTCGTCCACATTGGTATGAGCCGACAAGGCAAACACTTCAAAGCGCTCAGGATGGCGCGCCACCACGTCCAGTGTGTTTTTACCCACCGAGCCCGTGGAGCCCAATACCGTCACGCGTTGTTTGGTCATAAATACAATGTGAATCCGGTTTCAAGCCAGCAAAGATACCAGCATCAAAGCCAGGGGCAACGTAGGCAGTAAGGCGTCCACGCGGTCTAGCACGCCGCCGTGGCCGGGCAGCAGGTTGCTCGAATCTTTGGCGCCAGCGCTGCGCTTGACCAGAGACTCCACCAAATCACCCACCACACTCATCGACGACAAAAACAGTGCCCCTACCGCCAGCAATAGCCAGCCCTGCGTCGCCAAGCGGGTGTACAGACTGGCCACGCTGGCTTGGTAATAGATGTCGCCCCATACCCAAGCGCCAGACATTACCAACACGCCGATCATGCCGCCCCATACACCTTCCCAGCTTTTGCCCGGGCTGATACCCGGCGCCAATTTGCGTTTGCCATAGGCTTTGCCCGCAAAATAGGCGAATACGTCAGCCGCCCATACCAGCACCAGCACCGAGAGTAAAAAATTAATCCCCATCACCCGCGCCCGCGCCACCGCCAGCCATGCCACCGCCAGGGCCAGCACGCCGCCCGCAATGCGCAGCCAGCGAGGAATGAGCGGCCAACCGGCAACACCTTTGCGCACCAGCAGTGCGCCGATCAACACCCATGCGCTGCCTGACAGTACCCACAGCATCGGCGTGCTGCGGTAAGGCAACCCGAACTGCCACGCCAGCCCACACAAAACAAGGCAACCTAGCGCAACCGGCCAAGATGCAGTTTTGCTGTACCCATTTAATTGCCCCCATTCCCAGGCAGCAAGACACATCAGCACCAAGGCCAGCGCCATAAACCACTCTGGTTGCGCGGCAAACAAGGCTGGCAACAAAATTGCCAGCAATGCCAAGGCGGTGATGATGCGTTGTTTAAGCATAGGGTGGCATCGTCGTTACAATTTGTAGACTGCTGATTAAGCAACGGTGGCGGTTGCTACCGCATGCAGCACGGCAGGGGCCTGGGCCACCTGCTCGGACGTTTTCCCAAATCGCCGCTCACGTCCGGCAAAGTCTGCAATGGCCGCATCCAAAGCTGCCTCGTCAAAATCAGGCCACAAGGCATCGGTAAAGTACAGCTCACTGTAGGCGCTTTGCCATAACAAAAAATTGCTGATCCGGTATTCACCACCAGTACGAATCACCAAATCGGGATCGGCGACATGTGCCAAGGCCATGGCAGTGTCTAAATTGGCCTCAGTAACGGCCTGGCCAAGCGCCGCCAATTTACTAGCTGCTTGCGCAATATCCCAGCGACCACCGTAGTTAAAACACACGTTCAAGGTGATGCGGGTGTTGTTCCGGGTATCGAGTTCTGCTTTGGCGAAACCTGCACGCACCTTGTCGGACATACGGCTGCGGTCACCAATAAAGCAGATGCGAACACCGCTCTCATGCATGGGTTTGACTTCGCGCGTCAGGGCGCCGGCCAGCAAATCCAGCAGGCCGGAGACCTCTTCATTGGGACGGCTCCAGTTTTCAGAAGAAAAGGCAAACACCGTGAGCACTTTCACTCCGCGGTCACTGCAAGCACGCACGCAGCGGCGTAGCGATTCCACACCTTGCCTATGCCCCGCCACGCGCGGCAAATAGCGCTGCTTGGCCCAGCGGCCATTGCCATCCATCACGATAGCGATGTGATGGGGAATGGAGCTCATGGTGGTCAAAACGACGGGGCCAGTGATGGCGGTAAGAAGGAATGCACCGCCATCAGACCGACAGAATTTCTTTTTCTTTGTCCGCCACTAGCCGGTCCACTTCGCTGATGAACTTGTCCGTCACTTTTTGGGTATCGGCTTCAGAGCGTTTTTGGTCGTCCTCGGATGCTTCTTTGTCTTTGACCAATTTTTTCACGTTTTCATTGGCGTCACGGCGCAAATTGCGAATGGCGATTTTGGTGTTCTCGCCCTCGTTGCGCACCAGCTTGGTCATCTCTTTGCGACGCTCCTCGCTCATAGCTGGCATGGGTACGCGAATCAGGTCACCCATGGCGGACGGGTTGACACCCAAATCGCTGTCACGAATGGCTTTTTCTATCTTGGCAGCCATGCCTTTTTCCCAAGCCTGTACGCTGATGGTGCGCGAATCCAGCAAACTCACGTTAGCCACTTGGCTGATCGGCACCAACGCGCCATAGTAGTCCACCTGCACGCTGTCCAAGATAGCTGGGTTGGCACGCCCGGTGCGAATTTTGCCCAAGTTGCTCTTCAGGGCTTCAATCGACAGACCCATCTTGCTGTCGGTGGTTTTTCTAATGTCTGCAATACTCATAAATTACTCCACATAACTTGCTTTATACATCTGCTACAGATCAGTCCAAGCACTTTGGACAAAGACTAGACGTGCACCAAGGTGCCTTCATCCTCGCCCATCACCACGCGTTTGAGCGCGCCGTTCTTGAAAATACTGAAAACCCTGATGGGCAACTTTTGGTCACGGCACAGCGCAAACGCGGCCGCGTCCATCACACCCAAGTTTTTGCGCATCGCTTCGTCAAAAGTCAGGCTGGTGTAGCGGGTGGCCGTGGGGTCCAGTTTAGGATCCGCTGAATACACGCCATCTACCTTGGTAGCTTTGAGCACAATTTCGGCACCAATCTCAGCGCCGCGCAATGCAGCCGCCGTGTCAGTGGTGAAAAATGGGTTACCCGTACCGGCAGCAAAAATAACGACCTTGCCCTCTTCCAAATACTGTAACGCTTTAGGGCGGATGTACGGCTCGACCACCTGCTCAATCTTGATCGCCGACATCACGCGGGCAATCAGGCCAGCGTTGTTCATCGTATCGCCCAAAGCCAGCGCATTCATCACGGTGGCCAGCATGCCCATGTAGTCAGCCGTAGCACGGTCCATACCCACAGAGCCGCCGGCTACACCGCGAAAAATATTACCCCCGCCAATCACCACCGCCACTTGTACGCCCAGCTCGGTGACCTCTTTGATTTCCTGAACCATACGCATAATGGTGGCACGGTTAATACCAAAGGCATCGTCGCCCATCAACGCTTCGCCCGATAACTTCAATAAAATTCTTTTGTGCGCTGGCATGGGCAAATCCTTAAGCTTGTTATTCAATGGCACCAATTATCGGCGATGTTCGAGTCGTTTTCAGACACAAAAACGGGTGCCATGCGATTTGCAGTGGGTAAGTAGCCCGCTGGGTTTGAGGAGCTGCTTCATGGACGGTTGGCCGGCGTCAGTTGCGTAACTCGATGTTGCGTGGCATGAAACAGAGCGAAACACTCCAAAGCGACCAAGATCAACAAAACGTCTTCAAGCGCACGCATCCGCAACACTCTAAAAACCTGGATGGGCGTCTTCAAATACTACACATTTAATAGCTGCTACCGCTATACTTTAAAGGTCTGCAGCCCGATATGCATCTGAAAATGGGGTTTTTTGGGCGTTTTTTACTTTCCTCGGCGTTAAAAACACTCGCAACTTATGAAAAACCGGTGATTTTGACCTGGTTTTTAGATACTAATGAGGCTGAAGCCCTTTAGAGTCTCGCGGGAGAAGCTCCTTAATATGTAGCGCTACGGGGTTCGCCTCGGTTCATCGTGCTTGATAGCTTTTGGGTATGGCAGCTCGGTTTTTGTACGGGACCAAGCCGGTGGCGCAGACACTGTGTTTCGGGCTTGACGGATGCTTCACCGCCAATGAGACACCATCGTTCCAGCTGGCATGGCTTGCCCCACCGCATGCCCACCCCACTGGCTGCCCTGGCGCTTGGCTTGGACGGCGCAGCGGCATAAAGGCGGAGCAGTTGGCCCTAGACCAACGCCGGGGACAGCCGCGGAGCCGTCCAAGCCAGGCGCCGGGGCGTGCACACCAAGCGCCAAGGCGTACAAGCCTGCCGGGGCCCGATGCCCGGTTGTCCAAACTTAGCAAAGCCCATGTAAAACTCAGATAAAGAAAGCCAATTTGCCCAGCCCTTGGCGTTTTACACCGACAAAAAAAGCGGCAAATTCGCATTGGCCGCTTTTTAGAGTGAAGGAATGGCAAAGACCTTGATCGCCCCTAATCACCTTTAAGCACTTTTGGCTGCAGCGATTTGCGCCGCTACTTCAGCAGCAAAGTCGTCAACCTTCTTCTCAATGCCCTCGCCCACTACGTACAGGGTAAAACCCTTGACAGCGGTGTTAGCCGCTTTGAGCATCACTTCGACGGTTTGCTTGTCGTTTTTCACAAAAGCCTGGTTCAGCAAAGCGACTTCTTTGAGGTACTTTTGCACCGAACCTTCGATACGCTTGGTAACGATCTCGGCTGGCTGTACAGGCTTGCCCGCTGCGGTGGCCACTGCGGCGTCTTCAGCCGCTTTGGCTGCGGCTACACTGCGTTCCCGCGCGATCAGCTCAGCAGGTACTTCGGCGCTGGTCAACGACACCGGCTTCATGGCGGCAATGTGCATCGCCGTGTCTTTGGCGGCTGTCAGGTCGCCGGTGTACTCCACAACCACGCCAATGCGGGTGCCGTGCAGATAAGTAGCCACCGAACCTTCATAGCGCTTGAAACGGCGGAAGGTCATATTCTCGCCGATCTTGCCGATCAAGCCCCTGCGCACATCTTCCAGCGTAGGGCCAAAGCCGTCCGCGCTGTGGGCCAATGTACCCAAGGCCTCTACAGTGGCGGGGTTGTGAATGGCGACCAGTTTGGCGGCAGTATTGCACAGGGCCAAAAAGCTATCGTTCTTGGTCACGAAGTCGGTTTCGCAGTTGACTTCGATCATGGCGGCGTGGTTACCTTCCACATGCGCTGCCACTACACCCTCAGCGGTCACGCGGGCGCTGGCTTTACCAGCCTTGTTGCCCAGTTTGACGCGCAAGATCTCTTCAGCCTTGACCATATCGCCAGCGGCTTCGGTCAGGGCTTTTTTGCATTCCATCATCGGTGCGTCGGTCTTGCCACGCAGCTCTGCGACCATGCTTGCGGTAATTGTTGTCATCGTAATTCCTTTGGTGTTAGAAAAAAGGGGCTACTGAGAGCCCCTTTAAGATGTACGCACTAGGGCGTACACAAAGATTTAAGCGGCTGCGGTTTCTTGCACTTCGACGAATTCGTCGGCGGTACCGGCTACGGCCTTGACCACTTCGTTCTGGGCGTTAGCGCGGCCTTCGAGGATGGCATCTGCCACAGCGCGGGCATACATGATCACGGCTTTGGACGAGTCGTCGTTGCCTGGGATGATGTAGTCAATGCCTTCTGGCGAGTGGTTGGTATCGACGATACCGATCACTGGAATGCCCAGCTTGCGTGCTTCTTGCACCGCAATCTTGTGGTAGCCCACGTCAATGATGAACAAAGCATCGGGCAATGCAGGCATGTCTTGAATGCCGCCGATGTCTTTTTCCAGCTTTTCCATCTCACGGGCGAACATCAACTGCTCTTTTTTGCTCAAAGCGTCCAGACCAGCTTCTTGCTGGACTTTCATCTCTTTCAGGCGCTTGAGGGAGATTTTGACAGTTTTGAAGTTGGTGAGCATGCCGCCCAACCAACGCTGGTTCACAAACGGAACGCCAGCGCGCTCGGCTTCTTGCACTACGGTGTCACGGGCGGTACGCTTGGTGCCGACCATCAAAATCGTGCCGCGGTTAGCGGACAACTGGCGCGTGAACTTGAGCGCTTCCTCGAACATCGGCAGCGATTTTTCGAGATTGATAATGTGGATTTTGTTGCGATGACCGAAGATGTACGGTGCCATCTTGGGGTTCCAGAAACGGGTTTGGTGACCGAAGTGCACACCCGCGTCCAACATTTCGCGCATAGAGATTGCCATATTTTTAACTCCAAAGGTTAGGTCTAAAATCAACTCGTTTTGCGGGAACACTGACGGGCAATATGCCTTAAAGTCATTGCTAGTCAATGTTCGCAACACCTTGATTGAGCTGATTTGCGTGTTTACTTTGCTGTCCTACAACCCGACACTGCTGTTCGGCCATATTCTGCTAAGCCATAAATTATAGCATCCCATGCCTACCTCTACCCAAAC
>JANMTF010000361.1:0-3259 GCA_031390175.1 Polaromonas sp. | reverse complement strand
GGCTTGATAGACCAGCAGCGCTACTTTGTGCTGCACGCGCCGCGCCAGACTGGCAAGACCACCGCCCTGTACGCCATGATGCACCACTACAACGCGGGCACGCAGTACCGGGCGCTGTATGTCAATATCGAGTCTGCGCAGGCCGCGCGTGAAGATGTCAGCAGAGCCATGCAAGCCATCGTCAGCGCCCTGGTGGATTCTGCCAAGCTGCATTTTGGGGATACGAGCACGCAGACCCTGTGGCTGGAGCTGGTAGCCCAGAGCAACTGGAACGATGGCTTGCGCTTGATGATCCGCCACCTCTCCGCCCACGACCCCGCCCAGCCTGACAACCCCCGCCCTTTGATCCTGATGATCGACGAGATCGATGCACTGATCGGCGACACCCTCATCAGCGTGCTGCGCCAGATCAGGGCAGGCTATGCCGACCGCCCCCACGCCTTCCCCCAAAGCATCATCCTGTGCGGCGTGCGGGATGTGCGTGACTACCGCATTCACTCCAGTGCCACCAAAGAAATCATCACTGGCGGCAGCGCCTTCAACATCAAAGCCGACTCCATCCGCCTGGGTAACTTCGACGAAGCCGAAGTGGGCGAGCTGTACCAACAGCACACCGATGCCACAGGCCAGGTGTTTACGCCCGAGGCCAGAGCACTAGCCTGGACGTACACGCAAGGCCAGCCCTGGCTGGTCAACGCCTTGGCCTATGACTGCACTTACCGCATGAAAGAGATGCGCGACCGCAGCATCCCCATCACGGGAGAAATCATGCGCCAGGCCAAAGAGCGTATGGTGCTCTCACGCGCCACGCATCTGGACCAGCTCATCGACAAGCTGCAGGAGCCCAGAGTGCGCAGCATCATCGGGCCTTTGCTGGAGGGGCAAAATTTAAGTGACTTCCCCACTGATGATCTGCAATACTGCATTGATCTGGGCTTGGTCAGCCAAGGCGAGGAGGGCAACCTCAAGTCCATCACCATCTCCAACGGCATTTACCGAGAGGTGATTCCCCGCGAGCTGACCTATGCCGCCCAGGTCAGTTTTTCCAACTCGCAAAGCCACAACGCCCCCCAAGCCTGGTACCTGGATGACAACGGCACCCCTGAGAAAGCACTGAACCTGCCGCGCTTGCTAGCGGCCTTCCAGCAGTTCTACCGCGAGCACTCCGAGCATTGGCTCTCGGGCATGCAGTACAAAGAGGCCGGGCCCCAGCTCCTGCTGCAAGCCTACCTGCAGCGCATCGTCAACGGCGGTGGGCGCATCGAGCGCGAGTACGGCCTGGGCCGGGGCCGCACCGACCTGTACGTCACCTGGCCCGCCTGCGCCGAGCCACGCCAGCGCGAGGTGATCGAGATCAAAGTCAAGCGCGCCAAAGACAGCCTGGACAGCCTCATCGCCCAAGGCACCGAGCAAACGCTTGAGTACATGCAGCGCTGCAAGGCCACGCAGGCGCACCTGATAGTGTTTGATACCGATGCGAATAAGAGCTGGGACGGCAAGGTGTACCAGCGGCCCCTGGGCAGCAGCATTACGCTGTGGGGCTGCTGAAGCTCACATCGGCTCAAACCCATCCTTCACCATATCCTCCGCCGTCACCGGGTGCAGCGCCATCAGCGCGTCGCGCTCGGCGCGCACTTTTTGCCTGCGCTGTGCCATGCCCTGTAGGCTCAAGCCCTGCTGCTGCAAAAACCCCGCCTGCTGGTTCAGCGCCATGATCTGCTGGCGGGCGTTGCCGTAGGTGCGGGCCAGCTTCAGCGCCCGCAGGTAAAAGGCCTCTTGTGCTGGGTTGCTTTGCTCGGGCCAGGCCAATACATCTGCATCGATCAACGCGCGGGCCTGCGCCGAGCCCAGGTAAATGTCCCCCAGCATTAAAAAATCCCACGCACTGTCTTGCGGCAGGTCAAACCGGTCTACCAGCGTGTGTGCCAGCTTGAACCAAGCCAGCGACGCGGGCAGGCCGTCATACAAGCCCTTTTTATGCAGCCAGTGCAGGCTGTAAGCAAAGTTGCACGCTATCGCCTGGCACTGGTAGCTGTCTTTGGCCAGGCAGGCCCAAAAGTAGGCCGCACCAAAGGTTTGCAAAGCCTCGGCCACCAGCGCCTGCACCACCGCGGGTGCGGCCTTGGCTTGCAAGCGCTGCTCTATCTGGCGCCGGTAGGTCAGGGCCCGCAGGTTGCACCACTCCCATTGCAAGTTCACATTGGGCGCGGTGTCTACCACCGCGCGCACCTCGTCATGGTTGCCGTGCAGCGAGGCGTGCAGTGGCTGCGCGTCAAACGCTGCGCGGGCCGACAGCAGCGCTACCTTGCTCTGCACATAGGCCCGCATGCGCCACGGTAGCACCGCCGCGCGCTGCGCCAGCAGCCCCACGCCGCCCTGCGCCAGCGCGTCTTGCCCCAAGCGCCGCTGCACCCGCACCAGCCGCAGCGTCCACATGCACCAAGCCGCATCGCTCAGGGCAAAACTTTGCAGCTGCGCTTGCAGCAACCCAGCCGCCTCGGTGTAGTGCCCCTCCTTGAGCATGGTGTCTGCCGTGGCCAGCCCGTTAGCCGCCCAGCACCAAGCCAGTGGGTCAGCAGTGCTAGTCAAGCAGGGCTCGGCATCCGCATGCAGCGCAGGCAAAGCGCCCTCCACCTGCCACACCTCATGCGGCAAAGTGCGCAGCCGCCACGGCCCCGTCGTCAGGCTGCGGGCAGCCACCTCCAATCTGTCGGCCCCACCCGGCAGCGCCGCACCCAATGCCTCGCGCACAGCACTGACCACCCGGCTAATCGCCTTGCGGTCTGGCGCAGCCAGCGGGTCTTGCGCCGCCCATGCGGCTAAAAACTCGGCTTTGGAGTAAGGCTTGGCCAGGCTATTTGCTGCTAACAGCCCTTCTAAAAACAAGGCAGCTCGGTGGTGTTTTAGCGGCGTGGCAACGCCATTGCTGGTGACCGCATTGGACTGTAGATGCAGAGAAATTGTGATGCGTTTAGCGGTAGACACAACTGACACTTTACAGTAGTTACTCTGTAGCTTTCAATACGTTACAAAAAAATACTTTTTTAATTATTTTCAATCAAAACCACTTATGAAAACTATTCCCAAGCTAAGCATACTGTTGCCGTTCGCTTTGCTGGCCGCCTGCGGCGGCGGCGGAGGTGGCACTACCCCCGCCGCCACCGGACCCACCACGGCCATTACCTCCACCAGCATTGCCGGTAGCCTGGGCAACGTAGACCCCACCACCCTCGCCAGCTTTGGTGTAGACGCAGGCGGC
>JANMTF010000348.1:0-3575 GCA_031390175.1 Polaromonas sp. | reverse complement strand
CGGCATCGGCTGATAGAACCTGCGGACATGACCGCCTATTGCGATAGCGGTGCCGGGGGCACCTTGTGCATATTGCGCGCATGGATTATCCAGGCCTTTGTACACCAGCGCATGGGTTGGTTCGCACTGGCCTTGGCAGTGCTGGCCACCATGACAGCTTGGCGCAGCCTAGCGGCGCTGGCTTTGCTTTCAGCCGGTGCGGGCATGGTGCTCTACACCACCGAGCTGTGCGCTCCCGCCGCACTGCTGGCCATGCTGGTCTTTGTGCGCGATGGCCAGGCCGCTGCACCAGAGAGCACCAGCAACAAGGCGCAATACACCAAAGCCTGAGCGTTGTGCCAACCCTCGGCAATGGCAATACCCAGCGCGCACGCCGCTAAAAAAGTTGCCAACACTTGCTGCTTGTAGGCCACAGAGGTGTCGATTGCACAGCCCGCGACGCGCAAGGCCAGCAAGCTGGCAGCAGGTGCCACAAACCACCACCAGGGAAACGGGCGGTAGCGCGAGTCCAGTAACAGCACCAATGCCGCGCTCGCCGCAGCAAACAGCAACGCAAAACGCACAGCGTGCTCTATGTTGGCAAGTGGTATCGACCAGCGCGCCAAGCGCACACTGCTGCCATCATGGCCGGTCTGCAAGCCACCCTGCACACCCAAAGCCTTCATCCAGCGTAGCGCAGATACCCACACCACCAGCGCACCCACCACGGCCAGCGCTGCGCTGATACCCTGCTCAAAACTGGTTCTGTCCCATTGCTGCAGCATCAGCCACTGCACGGGTGCCAAGGCACCCAAGGTAGCGCAAGCCAAGACGGGGAAAACTATCGCTAGTACACCTTCGTGCACCTGCCGAGTTGCATCGCCATGTTTTACCCGCGCCCGCCTAATCCAAAGCCCGCCCCACACCATCCCACCAATCGCGCCAGCCAATGCCCAAAGCCAACCGCGCCACCACTGCGCGTCTTCGGTCACCGCGCCAGACATTGCCGCATGCGCCTGACCATTCGGGTCAAACAGCCCCCAATAGCCGCCCATCGCGCCTTCAAACGAGCGCTTCCAGGGCTGGTCAAAAGCTTCGATAAAGTTGTAGTCCAGCGCCACACCGTTTGCGCCCGAAGTGCGGTGCAACAGCTCCCGCACGAACCGCGCCTGCTCTACCCGCCCCGGCACCGCGCCCGCGCGCTGGCGGCCTGCGGCAGGCCAGCCTGTCTCTCCCACCCACACAGGTTTGCCTGCGAAGCTTTTTTGCACTTTTTGCGCGATGCTCAGCACATGCGCCGCGGCATCGCTCACGGCCACCGGCTCGTCCTCCCAGTAAGGCAAGATATGCACGGTGACGATGTCTACATGCTTGGCCAACTGCGCATGGCGCAACCAAAACTCCCACACATCGGCGTAGGTCACCGGCACAGGGGAATGCTGCTTGGCGTAGTCCAGAATTTTGCCCAGCGCATCGGGTGCCATCTCGCGGCGCAGCAGCACTTCATTGCCCACCACCAAACGGGTAACTGTGCCCTTGTACTGGTGGGCCAGCTCCAGCCCGCGCTTGAGCTGCGCCTGGTTTTGTGCCGCATCGCGTGACAGCCAAATGCCCAAATTCACGCGCATACCCAGTTGCGCGGCCACGGCGGGTATGCCATCCAAGCCTTGGCTCAATCCGTAAGTTCTGATGCAATTCGTGCGTGTTTTAAGCAGGCGCAAATCGGCATCAATCTGCGCGGGCGTCACACTAGCTTGGTAGTTAAAGGGGTTAATGTCGCCCCGGTGAAAGGGCGAATACGACACGCAAGGCAGCATGGCCGCCTGCGCACTTGGCAACTCCGCCAAGGGGATCGCTTGGCCACGCGCACCCCACCACCACAACACCAAACACAAACCCAAAAGCTGAATCAGCACGGCCAGCCAACACCGAGAGCGCATTTGCAGCATGTGTAAACGATGCATTTATCACGCACCGCCAAAAATTGATTAAATTGTAAGGGAACAAGCTGCCATGCAGACTACCTAACAGCTGTGCCAGTATCATCTGGCCTCATTTACCCGCATGCACCCGCCCATCTCGTTACCACCCTCCCGGCAAGCCAGCGCCAGCAAGATGCGCTCGGCCTTGTTGCTGGCTATGGTGGTGGCTGCCATCAACTACCTCTTGTGGTCATCGGTCGGCGCATCCGTCCCCGCACCTGCACCAGATGTAGCCGCACGCGTCAACGGTTTAACCTATGCCCCCTTTGGCCGCTCCGACGCGCCCTGGGTTCGGCACGCACCGGCTGGACAAACCATTGCCGCAGACATGCAGCAACTGGCCCGCATCACCCAAAACATTCGCACCTACAGTGCATCTCAGTTCCCAGAGTTGCCAGCGTTGGCAGCGCAGAACGGCTTGCAAGTCACACTGGGCGCTTGGTTGGACAAGTATTTCGATAACAACGAACGGGAAATCAAAGCCGTGCTGAGCATGGCGGCCCAACACGCCAACGTCACCCGCTTGGTGATAGGTAACGAGACGGTGCTCAAGCAAAACCTCACGCCAGCGCAACTCATCGGACACCTCAAGCGCGTGCGTGCCGCCACCAAATTACCCGTGTCCACAGCCGAACCGTGGCATGTATGGATCAAGCACCCCGAGCTGGCCGAGCATGTGGACTTCATCACCATCCACCTGCTGCCTTACTGGGAGGGTGTGGGCCTGGACACGGCGGTAGACGAGTCGATGGAGCGCATGGCGAGGGTGCGCGCGCGCTTTCCGGGCAAGCCCATTGTGATTGGCGAGATAGGCTACCCCAGCAGCGGCGACAGCATCAAGCGCGCGCAGCCCTCGCCCGCAGCCCAAGCAGCGTTTACCCGCCAATTCGTTGCACGCGCAGCGCAAGACAAGCTGGACTACTTTTTGATCGAAGCCTATGACCAGCCCTGGAAGCAAACCGAAGAAGGCCGCGCCGGGGCCTACTGGGGCGTGTTCGATGCCGCGCGCCAGCCCAAGTTTGCATTTACTGGCCCGGTGGTGCCCGAACCCTATTGGCGTATCAAAGCCCTAGGCTCTTCGGCTGCAGGGTTTGTGTTTTTGTTGTGGTTTCTCACGCGTTTTGCCACCTTGAGCCGTCTGGCACGCACCGCCTTTGCCGCCACCGCACAGGGCGTGCTCTCTGTTGCCACCATCGTCGTCACCTTGCCGCTGCTGCACTACATGGCAGCAGGCGATTGGGTGATGCTGGCTTTGCTAATCCCCACATCCCTCATCATGGTGGCGATTTTGCTGGCGCATTTGTTTGAGTTTGTAGAACTGTTTTGGCATGGCAGCTTGCGCCGAAATTTCCAACCCATACCCCTGCCCAACTCAGTGGCGCAGCCCTTTGTCTCCGTCCATTTGGCCTGCTGCAACGAGCCGCCCGAGATGGTGATAGCCACTATCCAAAGCCTGCGCGCACTGGACTACCGCGCCTATGAAGTGATCGTGATCGACAACAACACGGCAGACGCAGCCTTGTGGCGACCTGTGCGCGACTACATGGCCAGTTTGCCAGCGCACTTGCGTTTCATCCACTTGCCCCAGTGGCCAGGATACAAAGCGGGTGCACT
>JANMTF010000313.1:0-4672 GCA_031390175.1 Polaromonas sp. | reverse complement strand
CCAATGCTGGCCTCTTGCCATGCGGCCACATTGCCGTTGGCCGCCAGTTGCACGCCCATCGCCCCGTTGCTGGGGCTGACGGCGCTGACGGTGAGGGCGGCCTTGGGGGCACTGGCAGCGCCGTTGGGTTTGGCGGCTTTTTTATCGTCTTGCGCCCAGGTGTTGGAAGTAAATAGGCCAATAGCGCCTATTAATAATGCGCAAGCAGCTACGATATACGTAGCGTTTGGTTTGAAGCGTTGGAAGTGAGTCATACAAAAATCCGGGGTGTTCAAGGTTCGCAGGAGGTGTTGGAAACGGCTATCAGGGGTCAATGCTGCCCGTACAAGTCAATTCCGTTCGCTCAGGGCGAACGGAGCTAAATGAAAAGCATGGCGGGAGAGCTCCGGTTTCACGGGTATTGCTCTGAGTTTTATCGGGCAGCAGGCACGCTGGCCATCGCAGGGCTTTGCGCCGACCAGCCGCCACCTGCTGCGCGGTACAAGCTGATCCACGCGGCAATGCGGTCGCGCTCCAGGCCCAGCAAGTTTTGCTGCGCAAACACCGAGGTGCGGCGCGCGTCCTCTAGCTCTACCAAGCTGCCCAGGCCTGCCCGGTAGCGTGCTTGGGCTGCGTCTAGCGCGGACTTGTAGCCTGCGGCGGCTTGCAGTGCGTCGGTGTTGCGTTGCGCTGCGCTGTCCAGGTTCACCAAGGCCTCTTCTACCTCGCGCACGGCGTTGCGGGCTTTGGCGCGCAGGGCTACTACCGCATCGTCGTAGGCGGCCACAGCGGCTTGGGTGTTGGCAGCGGCGCGGCCGCCGTCCAGCAAGGGCACGGTCAGGGCGATGGGCCCGAGTGACCAGGTGATTCCGTCGTTGGTAAAGCCTGCTTGCCTCACGGCAGCACCACCGATGTTGCCGCTGAGCGAGAGCATGGGGTAGCGCTTGGCATCCAACGCGCGTGCGTCCCGGCTGGCGGCCGCTATGGCGCGCTGCGCCGCCACGATGTCGGGGCGTTGCTGCAATACGTTGGCAGGTAATAGTGCTATATTAAACAGAGCTGCTCCCGCATTCATTTGTTGGGCTGCACCCTGATTTGCCTTTAACTTGTTGCGCAGCGCAGGCTCATCTATGCCACTCAACGCTACCAGGCTTTTCACCAGCACGTCGCACTGCGCCTGCGCCGCACGCACAGTATTGGCACCGTCTGCGGCGCTGGCGCGGGCCAGGGCGGCGTTGGCCGGTGCGTTAAAACCCGCCCTGGCGGTCAGCTCGGCCAGGCGCGCGGTCTCGGCGCGCGAAGCAGCGTCGTTTTGCGCTAGCACGGAGTTGCTCTCGCAGTAGCGCAGGCTGTAGTAGGTGGCGGCGGTCTCGGCTGCCACCGCCACGCGCGCTTCATGCCAGCCCAGCTCTGCACCTTCTAGCCGCGCCTGCGCGGCGCTGCTGGCGGCGCGGTTGCCGCCAAATACATCAATCTCCCAGCTGGCTTGCACCCCCGCACTAAGAGCCGTAGCTTGCGGCGCGCCGGGCGTTTGCACACTGCGGCTGGCCTGCGCGCTGGCGCTCACGCCGGGCAGCAGGGCAGACTGTGCACCCGTGAGGGCGGCGCGCGCCTGCGCTATGCGGCTCTTGGCGCTGCTCAGCGTAGCGCTTTCTTTTTGGGCGGCATCCATCAGCTCCACCAAGGCCGCGTCGCCCCACTGCGCCCACCAGTTGGCCATGGTGGCCGTGCTGCCGCCGTGGGGCAGGGCGGCTTGCCAGGCGGCTGGGGCTTGCAGTTGGCTGTCGGCTTGGGTGGTTTGCGCGCTAGGTAACTTGACGGTGGCGGTGCTGGCGCAGCCCGCCAGAGTAATGGCCAGCACAGTGCCACTGAGCCAGGCTACAAAACGGCGTGCGGGCCTGGGAGCCTGGGCGGTTAGGGTCGAAATCGTTTGATCGCCCGGACTATGTGGCTGCATTGGCTGTGCGCGATGTAGCGATGTGGGTATTGAAGACTGTGCGAAAGAAGGTTTCAAAGAGTTCAACTGAGAATGGAGTGAATAAAGCATAGGTAGGCCTCTCACAGGGTGTCAGCAGCCAGGCGGCGCGCGCCCTCTGCATCAATCATGGCGCGCGCGTACATCACCAAGCGCTGGCGCATGGTGTCCAGCGCCTTGGCACCGGTCACCAAGCGCGGGTGCAACTGCATATTCAAATCGCGGCCCACATACATGTGCACGCCCAGCGCCACGATAGACATAGCCAGCCGCTTGATATCATCGTCGCCTTTTTTGACAGCGTAGTGACGGCACAAGAGCTTGACCAGCGCCTCGTGATAGGGCTTGATGCCGCAGCTTATTTCTTCTTCCCACAGCCCCGTAGGCTCTACCATCTCACGCATATGCAGGCGTATGCACTGCTGGACCTGCACGTTTTGTTTCAAAGGCTCAATAAACCCGCCGTATAGGCCTTGCAGGGCATCTTCCAGCGACAGATCAGCGCCTGCAAATAGTGCAATATCGTCCTTGGGTGTGCCCATGGGCTCGGTATAGGCGGCGCGGTAAAGCCCGGCCTTGTCGCCAAAGTAGTAGCTGATGGCGGCGATATTCACGCCTGCCTCTGTGGCAATTTGGCGGGTGGAAGTTTTGGCAAAACCGTGCTCGGCAAAGCACTGCACGGCGCAGTGCAACAGCCGCTGGCGCGATTCTTCGCCGTCTATTCTGGATGTTCGCATGAGCCGGATTATGGCAAGTTAATCAATCGTTTGATTTAACATTGCGTAAAGCCGTGTAAATGGGTGGGCTATTCGTTATTGCCGTGTGCCGTAAAGAATGATGCACTGGTCTGTGCTCACTCTGGCATTTGGTATGTACGGCTGCGCGGCCGTCCCAGCCCCGTTCCAGTTCTGTGCTCGCTCTGGCACTTGGTGTGCACAACTGCGGCGCGTCCCCCGTTCCAGTTCTGTGCTCGCTCTGGCACTTGGTGTGCACAGCTCCGCGGCTGTCCCCCGCCCTTCGGGCTCCTCCTTTATGCCGCTGCGCTGTGCACACCAAGCACCAGAGCTGCGTACTGGGTTGGTTGCGGCACATCGGTGGATCGCCTGCTACTTCGCGAGAGCTGGTCGGCGGTGTACTCAGCGCAGCGGCATAAAGGAGGAATAGGCGGCCATAAGCCGCCATGGGGGGACAGCCGCGGAGCTGAGTACACCGTCGACCGGCTCCCGTACAAGACTCACCGATTCCCGCTGAGCACACCGCCGACCAGCTCCAGTATAAAAACCGATAGGCTTAGAGTGAAACACCTATCGTCATCACTGGGAGACACGGCAAGCGTAGCCAGTGGCGTTACTTCAGCGCCGACCAAGCCGCATAGTCTTTGGGGTACACCTCTTTGTACCGGCCCAGATGGAACATGGCTACGTCGTCCATATGCAGCATGGTGGCTGATTCAATCAGCGCTTCTATCACCCGTGGCTCGGGGGAAAAGTGGATCAATTCTGCCGCTAAGGAGAGCACGCGCGGGGCACTTGCAGGCATGATTGGCGTGGTCACCAGCTCGGCAAAACGGGCCTGGCGCTGGAACAGCACGCTGCGCTTGGCATGACCCAGCGCATCGCCACTGTACAGGCTGCTGCGTGACTCCACGTCCAGGTAAATTTGGCTCACGCGGTGGTAGTCATAGGCGCCATAGCCTGCGAATGCCAGCAAACATACTGCTACGCCTTTTATAGCTGCTCCCGCTATATTCCATTGGGCTACAGGCTCATTCGGCATAAAGCTATTAGCCTTTAATTTCTCAATCGTTAACTTCTCTGGCAGAGAGTTCACAGGCTGCAGCAGCCCGATGCACAACCCCAGCGTCATCAAAAATGGCCCATACCACAGCGGGTATTCCACCATGCTGTGCACGCCGATCAGCATTAGCACTCCCCAAGCCAGTTGCCGGGTTGCATCTGTCTCCCTCCATGGTGCAGACCGCACTATCCACCACAGCACAGTGCCACAAAACAGCAGCGCAAACGGCACCCCCAGCTCCACCGCCAAATGCAGCGGCAAGTTATGAGCATTGTCCAGCAGCTCCCCAAAGCGCTGGGTAAAGGGAGTGCTGTAGTGCGCATATGCCAGCTCCCGCCAGCCCCAGCCCAGCCAAGGCTTTTGCGCAATCAGCTCCAGCACATTGCTGTACAGCCACAGCCGGCTGCTACTACCCGCATTTTCGCTGGCGCGGCCCCACAGGCCGCTGGAAGAGTTGCCAACAAAGCTGGCAAACCACGGCATCAGCGCCACCACCACCGCGTAAATAGCCAGTGCGCCAAGGCCCAGTTGCAACACCTTGCGGTGCAAGCTGGCGCGCCAGCACAGCACCACGGCTGCTATCAAAAGCCATTGCAAAGCCCCGGTGCGTGAGCTGCTAAGGCCGTTGCCTATGGCAAGCACTGTGACGGCCAGCCAAGGCCAAGCAGTTTGCCAACGCTGTGCTGTGCTGCCAAGAGCCATTGGTACAGAAGCTACAACTGAAGTTGCGTTCGCATTTGCGCTAAAGTGCGTTTTAGTTGTACCGTCTCGCAAAGTAGTTTGCTGCAAGTACAACAAAGCCAGCAAACCGATGCCACACAACGTGGCGAATTGGTTACGCTGGCGCAAATTAGCAAACGCTGCCCCGTCACCAGAGTGGCTGATCCAAGGTGCAAACCAGTGCTCGATGCGCAGGTATTG
>JANMTF010000283.1:0-13576 GCA_031390175.1 Polaromonas sp. | reverse complement strand
GGCTTGCAGCTCGGCCAGCGAATCGCAAAACACATACGGGCTGGTGGGCAGGCCCAAGGTTTCGGCGGCCAGGCGGCGAATGCCTTCGCGGTCCATCGTCAGGCGGGCGGCGCGGGCGGTGGGTATCACGCGCACCGTGCCAGCGGCTTCCAGCTCTTCGAGCATGGGGGTGGCGATGGCCTCGATCTCGGGTACCACCAGGTCAGGGCGCTCGGCCTCTATCAGCGCTTTCAACTGCGCTGGGTCGCTCATGGTGATGGTGCGGGCGTGGTGCGCTACCTGGTGGCCGGGGGCGTTGTCGTAGCGGTCTACGGCGATGGTTTCTACGCCCAGGCGCTGCAAGGCAATGATGACTTCTTTGCCCAGCTCGCCGCTGCCGAGCAGCATGACTTTGGTTGCGTGGGAGGACAAAGGGGTGCCAAATGTAGTCATGGGAGTGGTCATGGGGTTAGATAATGTAATGACGGGCTCAAAAGGGCAAATCGCTGGGATAAATAAGCCAAAGCGCGGTGGGAAATGATAAGCGACGAAATTGCCTGCCCCGGCTCTTCTATAATCTCTATTTCCACAGACCCAGAAGTAAGCACTCTGGGCTACAGACATGACCAAATTCGTCTTCGTCACCGGCGGTGTAGTGAGTTCCCTGGGCAAGGGTATCGCCTCCGCTTCCCTCGCCGCTATCTTAGAATCGCGCGGCCTCAAAGTCACCCTCATCAAGCTGGACCCATATATCAACGTCGATCCGGGCACCATGTCGCCGTTTCAACACGGTGAGGTGTTTGTCACTGACGACGGTGCTGAGACCGACCTGGATCTGGGCCACTACGAGCGCTTTATCGACACCCGTATGAAGAAGGCCAACAACTTCACCACCGGGCAAATCTACAAGTCGGTGCTGGAGAAAGAGCGCCGGGGCGACTATCTGGGCAAAACCGTGCAGGTTATTCCCCACATCACCAACGAGATCCAGGACTTCATCAAGCGCGGCGCAGGCGTAGGCACGCCCGAGGCAGTGGACGTGGCGATTGTCGAAATTGGCGGTACGGTGGGCGATATTGAGTCGCTGCCTTTTCTGGAGGCCGCGCGCCAGCTTAATTTGCGCGGCGGTGCAGGCAACACCGCTTTTGTGCACCTCACCTACGTGCCTTTTATCAAAGCCGCAGGCGAGCTGAAAACCAAGCCCACCCAGCACACGGTGCAAAAACTGCGTGAGATCGGTATCCAGCCCGACGCCCTGCTGTGCCGCGCCGACCGCGCTATTCCCTCGGACGAAGCCGAAAAAATATCGCTGTTTACCAATGTGCAGCCCGAAGGCGTGATCAGCATGTGGGATGTAGACACCATCTACAAAGTGCCCCGCATGCTGCACGAGCAAGGCCTGGACGATCTGATTTGCGAGAAGCTGCGCCTCACCACCACACCCGCCAACTTACAGCGCTGGGACAACTTGGTGCATGAGGTAGAGCACCCCAAGAGCGA
Source organism: Polaromonas sp. (assembly GCA_031390175.1). GTDB lineage: Bacteria > Pseudomonadota > Gammaproteobacteria > Burkholderiales > Burkholderiaceae_C > JAAFIP01. The sequence goes on along the minus strand of JANMTF010000283.1, from coordinate 12,097 downwards.
GGTCAACATTGCCATGGTGGGTAAGTATGTGGACTTGAGCGATAGCTACAAATCACTCAACGAGGCGCTGCGCCACGCCGGCCTGAAGAACCACGCCAAGGTCAACATCACCTATTTGGACAGCGAAACCATCGACTCGGCCAGCGCTGCGCAGCTGGCCCAATACGATGCCATTTTGGTACCCGGTGGTTTTGGCGTGCGCGGTGTAGAAGGCAAAATCCAAACCGCCAAGTTCGCCCGTGAAAACAAGATACCTTACCTGGGCATTTGCCTGGGCATGCAGGTGGCCACCATCGAATACGCCCGCAATATGGCTGGCCTGAAAGACGCCAACAGCACCGAGTTTGTAGCCGATTGTCCGCACCCGGTGATTGCCTTGATCAACGAATGGAAAGACGCTGACGGCAGCATCAAAGTGCGCGATGAAAAGTCAGATCTAGGCGGCACCATGCGCCTGGGCGCGCAAAGCTCTGACGTAGCCAAGGGCACTTTGGCCCACAGCATCTATGGCGATGTGGTAACCGAGCGCCACCGCCACCGCTATGAAGCCAACGTGAATTACCTGGATACCCTGCGCAAAGCCGGCCTGGTCATCTCGGCCCTCACGCAGCGCGAGCAACTGACTGAAATTGTCGAGCTGCCCAAAGCCGTACACCCTTGGTTTATTGGCGTGCAGTTTCACCCAGAGTTTAAAAGCACACCCTGGGACGGGCACCCGCTGTTCAACGCCTATGTGAAGGCGGCTTTGGAGCACCAGGCTGCGGGTAAAACGCTGGCACCTGTTGTAGCTGCTGTAGCTGCTAGGGAGACCGCATGAGCATGAAGCTGTGTGGCTTTGATGTCGGTTTGGATAAGCCCTTTTTTCTCATCGCAGGCACTTGCTCGATCGAGGGGCTGGGCATGTCTTTGGACGTGGCTGGGCACTTGAAGGAAGTGACGGCCGCGCTGGGCATCCCCTTGATTTACAAAGGCTCGTTTGACAAAGCCAACCGCTCGTCCGGCAACACCAAGCGCGGCGTGGGCATGGAGGCAGGTTTAAAGATTTTGGATGAAGTGCGCAGGCAACTGCAGTTGCCCATACTCACCGATGTGCATGAGGTCGATCAGATTGCAGAGGTAGCCAGTGTGGTGGATGTGTTGCAAACCCCCGCCTTCCTGTGCCGCCAAACCGATTTCATCCGCGCGGTGGCGCAATCGGGCAAACCTGTGAACATCAAAAAAGGCCAATTCCTCGCACCCTGGGACATGAAAAACGTGATCGACAAAGCCCGCTCTGCAGCCGCAGAAAAAGGCCTCAATCAAGACAATTTTCTGGCTTGCGAGCGTGGTGTGAGCTTTGGCTACAACAACTTGGTGGCCGACATGACATCGCTTGCCGAGATGCGCAACACGGGAGCTCCGGTGGTGTTTGACGTGACCCACTCCGTACAAAAGCCCGGCGGCCTGGGCACCAGCTCGGGCGGCGCACGCGACATGGTGCCCGTGCTGGCCCGCGCGGGCGTGGCGGTGGGCGTAGCGGGCCTGTTCATGGAAACGCACCCAGACCCCGCGCAGGCGTGGTCAGACGGAGCCAACGCCGTGCCGCTGAAACATATGAAGGCTTTGCTGGAGAGCCTGGTGGAGTTGGATGCCGTTACTAAAAAGCATGGCTTCCTGGAAAACAATTTCTCCGCTTAATCTCTCTGCTTACTTCTCGCCTCGCCTTTCACTTTTCATCACTTCAGGAGAACCCCATGACCGTCGCCTACATCGTTGTGGATATGCAGATTTCCGATATGGAGCAGTACAAGCAGTATATGGCCGCTGCGCCCGCCGCAGTGGCTGCCGCAGGTGGCGAATACCTGGTGCGTGGCGGCAAGTTCGAAGCCCTGGAAGGCCAGTGGAACCCCAAACGCATGGCCATGCTGCGCTTCCCCAGCTACGAAAAAGCCAAAGCCTTCTATGACGGCGAGCTGTACCGCACTGCCCGCGCCAAGCGCCAGGGTGCTACCGAGTTTTTCAACATGGTGTTGGTCGAGGGCGTCAGCGCCCCGGTCTAAAGTAGCTTAAGGTGCGCCAAACTTTGCAAACCCTGCTGCAACTGCGTGCTGAGGGCACGCTGGCGCAGTTTGCTGTGGGTGGCGCAGTTGCTGCGAGCTTTTACATTGAGGCGGTCGCCACAGAAGACCTGGATATTTTTGCTTTTTTGAAACCTAGCGCTTCTGGCTTGCTGATTCTGACGCCCTTGTATGACAGGCTTAAAGCCTTGGGTGGCGTGGTGCAGAACGAGCATGTGCTCTTGCACGGCTGGCCCGTGCAGATTTTGCCTGCTTACACGCCCTTGGTAGAGGCGGCGGTACTTGCCGCTATAGATCGCTCGTTTGAAGATTTGTCAGTACCAGTCGTCGGAGCAAACTACTTATGCGCCATTGCCTTGCAAACGGGGCGTGCCAAAGACTACCAACGCATTTACAGTCTGATTGAAGCGGGCGTAGTGGAGTGCACTTCGCTTAAAAGCTTAATCGAGACACACCAATTGCAAGAACGTTGGAGCACCTATGTACGCCGCTACGCCTAAACAGCCAGCCAGTATGCAAACCCTGGACGTGCTCGATCCCGTTTTCATGGAAAACTACATCGAGTCCACCAAGGCCGCATGGCGCGCACATGCGCAGCAAATGACCTGGGAACAGAAAATTGCCAGCATTGAAAAAATGTGGGCGCGCGATAAAGCCTTGAAAACCTCGCGTGAGGCCAGCATGCTAAAACAAGCGCATGGATAATCTCCCCCTATTCACCTTTTTAATCTTTCAGAGAGTAAACCGTAATGAGTGCCATCGTCGATATCGTAGGTCGTGAAATTTTGGACAGTCGGGGTAACCCCACTGTGGAATGTGATGTGTTGCTGGAGTCCGGCGTGATGGGCCGCGCGGCTGTGCCCTCGGGCGCGTCTACCGGTTCGCGCGAGGCGATTGAGCTGCGTGATGGCGACAAGAGCCGCTATTTGGGCAAGGGCGTACTCAAAGCCGTGGGCCATATCAATACCGAAATCTCCGAGGCCATTTTGGGCCTGGATGCGTCGGAGCAAGCCTTCCTGGACAAGACCTTGATCGACCTGGACGGCACCGAGAACAAATCGCGCTTGGGTGCCAACGCCATGCTGGCCGTGTCGATGGCCGTGGCCCGCGCTGCAGCAGAAGAGGCCGGCCTGCCGCTGTACCGCTACTTTGGCGGCATGGGCGGCATGCAGATGCCGGTGCCCATGATGAACGTCATCAACGGCGGCGCGCATGCCAACAACAACCTCGATTTGCAAGAGCTGATGATCATCCCCGTGGGTGCGCCATCCTTTCGCGAAGCCATTCGCTGGGGCGCAGAAGTGTTCCACGCGCTGAAGAAAATCATCCATGACAAAGGCATGAGCATTGCGGTGGGCGACGAGGGTGGCTTTGCACCGACAGTAGCCAACCATGAAGCCGCTATCCAAATGATTTTGGAAGCTATCAGCAATGCAGGCTACATTGCAGGCGATCAAATTGTGTTGGGCCTGGACTGCGCCGCGAGCGAGTTTTACAAAGATGGAAAATACCATTTGGAGGCTGAGGGCCTGCAACTCACCAGCACCGAGTGGACCGACATGCTGGCCACTTGGGTGGACAAATACCCCATCATTAGCATCGAAGACGGCATGGCCGAAGGCGACTGGGATGGCTGGAAAATCCTCACCGACAAGCTGGCCTCCAAGGTGCAGTTGGTGGGCGACGATTTGTTCGTCACCAACACCAAAATCTTCAAGGAAGGCATTGATAAAAAGATTGCCAACTCGATCCTGATCAAGATCAACCAGATTGGCACCTTGACCGAGACCTTTGCCGCCATTGAGATGGCCAAGCGCGCAGGCTACACGGCCGTCATCAGCCACCGCAGCGGCGAGACCGAAGACTCCACCATTGCCGACATCGCAGTGGGGACGAACGCCGGGCAGATCAAAACCGGCAGCTTGAGCCGCAGCGACCGCATGGCCAAGTACAACCAACTCTTGCGCATTGAAGAAGACTTGGGCGAAGTAGCTACCTACCCTGGCCGCGCGGCGTTTTACAGCATCCGCTAAATGCTGCAAAATTGCTAGCATATGTCCAACCGCGTCGTTCCCGCCATCCTCATTGCGCTGCTGGTGATCGTGCATGCGCAGCTATGGTTTGGCCGCGGCAGCATTGGCCATGTGGCGCAGATGCAAAGCAAGCTCAACGCGCTGGCGGTTAAAAATGCAGATGCGCAGCGCGTCAACGACCAGTCCAGTGCCGAGGTGCGCGACCTGAAAGAAGGCCTGGAGATGGTGGAAGAGAAAGCGCGCTTTGAGTTGGGTATGGTCAAGCCCAATGAGATTTATGTGCAGTATATGAAGTGATTTCTTCGGTTTTTGGTTTTTGGCTTGTACTTGCTTGGTGGGTGTGGCAAACGTTTTTAAGACATTTTTTGAACGCAGAGGGCCCGAAGGTTTCGCAAAGTGCGCAAAAGAAGACAAAGAAAAAGATACAAAATTAAAACCAAAAACCAAAAACCAAAAATTGAAAATTAGATTTTTTAATTTTTTTCTTTTTTTTTGACTTCCTTTCTCCCCTCTTTTTTGCGCCCTTTGCGAAACCTTCGCGCCCTCTGCGTTCAAAAACTCCCCGATCCCTCCCTCTGACCTCTAACCCTAGCGCCACATGTTCACAACCGCAATAGACCTGCTGAACAGCCCCGCCTTCCAGCTTTTTGGCAGCCCCGCAAGTTGGGCCGAGCTGATCGGTGCAATTCTAGGCATTGCCATGGTGGTGTGCAACATCAAGCAAGTCCACTGGGGTTGGCCGCTGGCCTTCGTCAGTTCGGCGCTGTATTTTTTAGTCTTTTGGGGCAGCAAGCTGTATGGCGATGGAGCACTGCAAATATTTTTTGCCGTCATGGCTATCTGGGGCTGGGCGCAGTGGCTGCGCGGCGTGCGGCCGGATGGGCAAGTGCTGCGGGTGCAAAACCTCTCTAAGTTGAGCACTATTAAACTAATAGCTTCTTGCGCTATTCTCTGGGGGCTTACAGGCCTGTTTCTCTTAAAATTTACCACCACCGATGTACCGTGGTGGGACGCTTTTCCCACTTCGCTCAGCATCGTCGCCACGGTATTGCTGGGCCGTAAATACATTGAAAACTGGCCGCTGTGGATCGTAGTCAACATCGTGGGCATGGCGTTGTTTGCCTACAAAGGGCTGTGGCTGACCGTCGGCCTGTATGGCGTATTTGCGGTGATGGCGGTCATTGGCTGGCAGGCGTGGCGCGGTCAACTGCGTGTGCAACAAACCCCGGGTGCAGCATGATCATTGCGCTCTTAGGCGCTGAGAGTACGGGCAAGTCGGCTCTGGCACATGCGCTGGCGCAGCATTTGCTAAGCCAGGGCACAGATGCTGTAGCGGTGGACGAGTATTTGCGCGAATGGTGCGAGCAGCACCAGCGCACCCCCCACATACACGAGCAAGCGCATATTGCCGCCACGCAAAGTCAGCGCATTGCAGCAGCTAGCGCCCAGCACCGCGTGGTGGTGGCCGACACCACGGCCGTGATGACGGCGGTGTACAGCGACTACGTGTTTGCGGATACCTCGCTCTACGCGCAGGCTTTGGCTGCGCAGCGCAGCATAAACATTACTTTGCTCACCGGGCTGGACATGCCGTGGCAGGCCGATGGCATCCAGCGCGACGGCGCACACGCGCGTGACCCGGTAGACGCGCTGCTGCGCTGGCGGCTGAACGAGGCCCAGATTGGCTACCAAGTGGTTTACGGCCTGGGTGAGCAGCGCCTGCAAAACGCTATGCATTGCATAGCTTCTCCCGCAATATTCCAGGGGGCTAAAGGCCAAATTGGCAATAAAAAATGGACCTGGGTATGCGACAAATGCTCTGACCCGGTGTGCGAGCACCGGCTATTTAGGCAGCTATAGCCTACTGCACCGTGGTCGGCCCAGACAACTGGTCTAGCGGCTGGGTAAAAATAGCCGCTGCATCCACCGCGTCAAAGCGGTACTGCACACCACAAAAATCACAGCCCACTTCTACCTGCTCGCGCTCGGTCAGTATCGACTCTACCTCGGTAGCCCCCAGGCTGTGCAGCATGCTGGCCACCCGCTCACGGCTGCAGGTGCAGGCAAAGCGCGGGCGCGCGGGCTCAAAGCGCAGCACTTTTTCTTCCCAAAACAGGCGGTGCAAGATGGTCTCGCAGTCCAGGCCGAGCAGCTCTTCACGTTTCAAACTAGCTGCAAACAATGCAATGCGGTTAAACGCCTCGTTGATGCCAATTTCGTCTTCCCTAGATTTTTCTCCCAGGTTTTTCTCCCCCTGCACCGGCAGCCGCTGGATCAGCAGGCCTGCTGCCACATGCTCATCAGCGGCCAGCACCAGCTTGGTGTCGAGCTGTTCGGACTGCAGCATGTAGTGCTCCAGCACCTGGCTCAGGCTTTCGAGCTTTTCGTTATGGTCGCCATGCAGCGGAACCACGCCTTGGTAAGACTGCTGGCCGGGGTGTTTGTCTTTGGGGTCTAGCGTGATGGCGCAGCGCCCTTTGTTCAGCACGTTCACCATCTCACTGAGCTTGGCATCCAGCGCCACTTCGCCTTGCACAGTGGCGGTAGCGCGCATGCTCAGGTCAGACTGCACCTCGGCCACGGCCATTTTGACCGGGCCGTCGCCCATGATCTGCAGCACCAAAGCGCCGTTGAATTTGATATTGCTTTGCATCAGCGCACCCGCCGCCAGCATCTCGCCCAGCATTTCGCTCACGCGGGGGGGGTAGGGGCCCGTGGTAGTGTTGGCTGCGCGGCGTTTGAGTACCTCTTGCCAGGTGCTGGTCAGCCGCACGATCATGCCGCGCACTGGCAGGCCATCGAAGATAAATTTATGCAGTTCAGACATTCAAGAAATCTTCTTTAAGCAATTTTTTTCATGCCTTTGGCATAGCGCTTGGCGTTGTCTACATAGTGCTGCGCAATGGCGTTGATCTTTTTCACCTGCGCCTCGTCCAGGGTGCGCACCACTTTAGCAGGCGAGCCGATGATGAGCGAGTTGTCCGGGAACTCTTTGCCTTCTGTTACCACGCTGCCTGCGCCCACAATGGAGTTTTTGCCAATTTTGGCGTGGTTCAGCACCACGGCCTGGATGCCGATCAGCGAGCCATCACCAATGGTGCAGCCATGCAGCATCACCTGGTGGCCTACCGACACACCTTCACCCAACGTCAGCGGTACGCCAGCGTCCGAGTGCAGCACGCAGCCGTCTTGTATGTTGGAGTTTTTGCCAATCCGCATCACCTCGTTGTCGCCGCGCAGTATCGCGCCAAACCACACGTTGGCACCTTCCTCCAACACTACATTGCCGATCACAGTGGCGCTGTCGGCCACCCAAGCGCCTTGGCCCAGAGTGGGTTGAATGCCGTCTAGTTCATAAATTGCCATGGTCAATTTCCTTATATTATTGTTCGTCGTTGAGTGGCACGACATACTTGCCAATCCATGCGGAAAAATCGCTCTCGGTGATGTTCCCGGCGGCAACATCCAGCATCGTGATCACGCAATCTACATCATTGGCGGCCAGCCGGTACCCGTTGAGCACCAAAAACAACTCCACCGCGACAAAGGCGGTGCGTTTGTTACCGTCCAAAAACGGGTGGTTGCGCGATATGCCGTACCCGTAGGATGCAGCCAAGGCCGCTACGGTAGGTTCGCCGTACGCAGCCAACTGCTGCGCGCGCGCCAATGCCGACTCAAATAAAGTAATGTCGCGCACGCCTGCTTGACCACCATGCTCTGCCAGCTGTTCGTCGTGCACAGCGAGCAATACATTGCCGTCTAACCAGACCCAATCCGTCATAAATGAGCCCGCCTTATTTAGCCAGTTCACGCAGCACATGGCGGCGCGTTTTCATCAACTCGCGCGCAGCTTCCATCTGCTGGGCAAACACAGGGTCGCTGTGGCTCACCCGCATCCCGTCCGGCGCATCCGTCATAAATATTTGATCGCCTTTGGTCACTTTCAGCCGCGCCAAGACTTCTTTAGGCAAAATGACGCCCAGCGAATTGCCGATTTGGGTGATTTTGAGTGCATGCATGACCAACTCCAAAAGTTATAACATTAATTATAACAACTCACCACCCGCCGCGCAAATCACCGAGCTGCGCAGTTTGGCCTTAACGGCCCTGCAAGAGCCAAATCCACAAGGGAAAGTGGCATTAGCCCTTAATTTACATGCGAGAACAGCTATCCTAAGCATAGCAACTAGCGATCTGGCAGAGACTGCAAAAATTCCCGGCCGCCCCGATAAACCAGTGCTAACGGCGCATTTGAACGTGCCCAAACGCTCCCCCTACACCCCCGACGGCCTGGCCGCCTTGGTGCACGCGGTCTGCCATATCGAGTTCAACGCGATCAATCTGGCCTTGGATGCCGCCTGGCGTTTTGCAGACATGCCGCGCCAGTACTACCTGGACTGGGTTCGCGTGGCGGCCGAGGAGGCGCAGCACTTCTCGTTACTCTGGGCGCAGCTGCAAGCCATGGGCTGCGACTACGGCCACTACCCCGCCCACACCGGCCTGTGGGACATGACCGAGAAAACCAAACACCACATCACCGCCCGCATGGCCCTGGTGCCCCGCACCTTGGAGGCGCGCGGCCTGGACGCCACCCCGCCCATGCAAGCCAAGCTGCGCAAAGTAGGCAGCGCAGATGCGCTGAAGGTCGTGGCAATTTTGGACATCATCCTGCGCGACGAAGTAGGCCATGTGGCCATAGGCAACCACTGGTACCGCTGGCTGTGCGAGCGTGATGGCATCGAGCCGGTAGCGCATTTCAAGGCGCTGATGCAGCAGTACGACGCACCCCAGCTAAGGCCACCGTTTAACGAGGCGGCGCGGCGCGCGGCGGGGTTTAGCGATGCGGAAATGCGGGAGCTGCTTGGCGTTATCGAGGTTTAAGCGGTGCATGCTTTGGCTCTGTGTGCAGAGGTACAGAAGAGTTCTGTTCTACCTTGGTCACGTTGCGGCGATGGAGGAATTTGCGCTGTCAAAAACTTACGAGAACACGCGAGCAGATCGGTACCATTCGTCAGTTGATCCCCGCGCCTCTCTCCAGTTTTTGCATCTCAAACACACTCCATCACCGCTTGCTGGCAGTGGCTCGTTCAGGTGCGGCTGGCCCCCAACGGGAAAACACTCGCTATGTATTACGTAGCTGCTCCCACGATATTCTATTGGGCTGCAGATCGATTAATATCTTAAAAAATCGCTCAAAATCGCCGCTTGGAAGCGTTTGCGATGCTCTCAGCGCCGGAAAATCGGCTGAAAACCGCGAATATGCCAGTTTCGGGGCCGTTTTTGAGATGCTTATCGGGCTGCAGGCCAATGAAATCTTGCGGGAGAAGCTATGAATAATGTAGTGATTAAGCACTTCGAACCTCAGCTAGACGCCAGCATGCGCGCAATGCCAACATAGAAAAATTGGTGGCTCAAAGCAGCCCAATGTGCGTCACAATTTGCGTCAGTCGCGGTTTTAAAATTTCATACCGCTTAACCGCAGCCACCTCGTGTGGTTCAGTCCAACACGTTTACTTGTCCTGCAAGGCGCTCTTGATGTATTTCAGCTTCACCAAGCGACAGATAAACGCTATTTGTTAGGTACCAAAAATGCAAGTTCGATTGGCCCAACCCGATGATGCTGCGATCGTTACGGCTGTGCTGTCTGCTGCTGCGGCGAACCTGCGTGAAAGAGGGCAAGAGCTGTGGTCCTCTGCGGACGTGAGTGAAGAAGGCGTTTCTCTGCACGTTCGAGCGGGCCTGTATCACGTTGGCTTCCATCACAACGAGGCCGTGGGAGTGTTTCGGCTCGAACTACAGGATCGTGCGTTCTGGCCCGAGATCCCAGAGGGAACCTCTGCCTACCTCCACAAGCTTGCGATTCTCCCAAAGACCCAAGGGCAGGGGCTTGCCCACCTACTCCTGGACCATGCAGTCACACTGACGCGAGAGAAGGGGCTGCGCTTTTTACGCTTGGACTGCATGGCCGGGCGGCCGAAATTGCGCGCCGTTTACGAGAGTTTTGGTTTCAGGCGCCATAGCCAAAAGGTGCTGGGTGCACAAGTGTTTGAGCGGTTCGAGTTGAAGGTGTAGAGGCCTGATGCCTAAACAGTCAATCGACAGGGTGGTACTCTCGGCGAGCCTCGCCTGCCTATGGTTTAGCGATCATGTCCAGCGTTGAGGTTTGTCTAAAGCTTGATACGAAAATGGGAAACCTCAGCGCACAACGGAACGACAAAACGCCAGTTAAGCGGTAGTTCGGCGTGCTTGTGATGAAAAATCTGGAGAAAGGCGCGGTGGCCAACTCCAGATCGCTACCAAGTAGCTCGCGTGTTTTCGTAGGATTTTTGCAGCACAAGTTCCCGAGCTGCCGCCAGCCAACCCGCTGCGAGCTTCGTCTTCAAGCCATTTAAGCCTGTAGCCCAATAGAATATAGCGGTAGCAGCTATGAATTACGTAGTGTATAAACGTAAGCGAACCTCAATCAGAAGCCAGCGTACGCGCAAAAACTAGCCCGGTGACATGCGCCGACCCCGCCGCGCGCAGCGCCAGCGCCGCTGCGCACAGCGTGGCGGTGGTGGTGGTCACGTCGTCTACCAGCACCAGGCGGGCACCTTGGATTTGGCTGGCGAGCACAGGCTCTACTGCAAAAGCGTGACGCATATTGCGCAGGCGCTCGGCGCGGGGCAGGCCTACTTGGGGCGCGGTGTCGCGGGTACGCAGCAGCATGTGGGGGCGCAGCTTGGCGCGGGCGACGGCCCCGGTGCCCAGCACATGCTTGGCAATTTCGAGCGCCTGGTTAAAGCCGCGTTGGCGCAGCCGCTGGGCAGACAGGGGGATGGGCACGATGAAGTCGGCGCGTTGCAAGGCCGTTTGCACGGCGGCCAGCGGGCGCATGGTGTCGGCTACTGCTCGGGCCACTGATGCGTTGGGGCCCGCGCCGCCGCTTTGGCCCTGGCCATTGAATTTAAGCTGCGCCAACAGGCCATCCCAGGGGTAGCCGTAGTCCACCACGGCGATGCAAGCGTCCAGCGCGCTGGGGTGCAGCAGGCATTCGCCACACTGCGCGGCATCGCCTGCCAAGGGCAGGGCGCAGGTGGCGCAGCGCGCTACTGGGCGGGCAAAGCGGCTGGTGCAAGCGCTGCACACCCGGTCGCGCCCCCAAGCGCGGCACACCATGCACTGGCTGGGCAGCGCGCGGGCGGCGTGGGCGAGAAGGCTGGGCAACATGCGTGGTGATTCAGGGGCTAGGACGGCTACGCCAATATACTCGCAGCAACGTACTAATATTTTTGAGACTCACCATCTCGATCTAAGCCTTCAGCGCAGCAGCCCGACCAGCATGACCGATCACCGTCCCCCCACCATCGACCCCGCCGCCGCCGCCCTGTGGGCGCAGCGCAGCGAGCAGGGCGGCGCACTGCAAGCGCCCTGGCTGCACGAAGAGGTGGGCACGCGCATGCAAGAGCGCTTGCAGTGGATCAAAAAAGCGCCTACGGCCTGGGCGCACTGGGCGGCCGTGCAGGGCGGGCTGCAAACCCACCAGAAAATTGCCGCGCGCTACCCCGATGCAGCCTGTTTTATGGTGCAAGCCAAGGAGAATATTGCGGGAGAAGCTATTAAACATATAGCGCAGCCTTGGTGGAAGCCTGGCCATTGGCGTGGCCCGCAGGTGCAAGCGGGTGCCCCGGCGGATGGCGCAGTGCAACTGGTATGGGCCAACATGCTGCTGCACACGCAGGCCGACCCGCTGGCGCTGATACAGCAGTGGCAGCGCGTGCTGGCTGTAGACGGGTTCTTGATGTTCTCCTGTCTGGGGCCCGACACCGTGCGCGAGCTGCAGCAGCTGTATGACACGCTGGGCTTGGGGCCGTGCAGCCACACCTATACCGACATGCACGACTGGGGCGACATGCTGGTGCAAGCCGGTTTTGCCGAGCCGGTGATGGACATGGAGCGCATTGTGCTGAGCTTTGCCACGCCAGAGCGCGCCTTGCAAGAGCTGCGCGGCCTGGGACGCAATCTGCA
>JANMTF010000281.1:0-2146 GCA_031390175.1 Polaromonas sp. | reverse complement strand
CCGACGAAGATGGCCGCCACGCGACGCGCACTTACAGCCCCGGGCGGGTACCGTTCATTACACGAAACGACGGCAACGTGATCTTCTACCTGCCGACCGGCTACGCGCGACTGGCTGAGAAAAGCGAGGTGGCGGTGGCGCTCGGTTACCACATCGCCATAGATGCTGTGGGCCAAAGTGCCCTTGGCTACGTCAGAGCTTTGCGCGCCCAGGCGCATGGTGCCGCCCAGGTCAGATTTTTCATCGCGCACTTTGATGCTGCCGTCTGCGTCTTTCCACTCGTTGATCAAAGCAATCACCGGGTGCGGGCAATGGGCCACAAACTCGGTGCTGTTGGCGTCTTTGAGGCCGGCCATATTGCGGGCGTATTCGATGGTGGCGACCTGCATGCCCAAGCAAATGCCCAGGTACGGTACCTTGTTTTCGCGGGCGAATTTGGCGGTTTGAATTTTGCCTTCCACGCCCCGCGCACCAAAGCCGCCGGGTACCAAAATGGCATCGTACTGGGCCAGTTGGGCAGCGCTGGCAGCGTCAATCGTTTCGCTGTCTAAGTAGGCTATGTTGACTTTGGCGTGGTTCTTCAGGCCTGCGTGGCGCAGCGCCTCGTTGAGGGACTTGTAGCTGTCGCTTAAGTCCACATATTTGCCCACCATGGCAATGGTGACTTCACTCTGGGGGTGTTCCACTTCATGCACCAGCGAATCCCAGCGCTGCAAATTGGCCGGGGTGGTGGTCAGGCGCAGCTTGTCGCAGATCAAATCGTCCAGGCCCTGCTCGTGCAGCATGCGAGGCACTTTGTAGATGGTGTCTACGTCCCACATGCTGATCACGCCCTCGGGCTGCACATTGGTAAACAGGGATATTTTTTCAGCTTCGTCCGAGGGAATGGCGCGGTCAGCGCGGCACAGCAGTGCGTCGGGCTGGATACCGATTTCACGCAGCTTTTGCACTGTGTGCTGGGTGGGCTTGGTTTTGAGCTCGCCTGCGGCTTTGATGTAGGGCACGTAAGTCAAGTGCACAAAGGCCGTATTGCCTGCGCCGCCGCGCAAATTTAGCTGGCGCGCGGCTTCCAGGAAAGGCAGCGACTCAATATCGCCCACCGTGCCACCAATCTCGACAATCGCCACGTCCACCGCCTCGGGTGTGCCAAAGCCAGCGCCGCGCTTGATGTAGTCCTGGATCTCGTTGGTGATGTGGGGAATGACCTGCACGGTCTTGCCCAGGTAGTCGCCCCGGCGCTCTTTCTCCAACACGGACTTGTAGATTTGCCCAGTGGTGAAGTTGTTGGCCTTCTTCATGCGGGTGTCGATAAAGCGCTCGTAGTGGCCCAAGTCCAGATCGGTCTCCGCGCCATCGTCGGTGACAAACACCTCGCCGTGCTGAAACGGCGACATGGTGCCCGGATCGACGTTGATATACGGGTCCAGCTTGATCAGGGTGACTTTGAGGCCGCGCGATTCAAGAATAGCGGCGAGGGAGGCGGAGGCAATTCCCTTGCCCAGGGAACTCACTACACCGCCGGTGACGAAGACGAATTTGGTCATGTCTGTAGTCCAGAGTGCTTACTTCTGGGTCTGTGGAAATAGAGATTATAGGAGAGCCGGGGCAGGCAAATTCGTCGCTTATCATTTCCCACCGCGCTTTGGCTAATTTATCCCGGCGATTTGCCCTTTTGGGCTCCCTCATTACATGATTTGACGCTATGACTACACCCGTAACCACATTTGGCACCCCTTTGTCCCCCCACGCCACCAAAGTCATGCTGCTGGGCAGCGGCGAGCTGGGCAAAGAAGTCATCATTGCCTTGCAACGCCTGGGCGTAGAAACCATCGCCGTAGACCGCTACGACAACGCCCCCGGCCACCAGGTAGCGCACCACGCCCGCACCATCACCATGAGCGACCCAGCGCAGCTGAAAGCGCTGATAGAGGCCGAGCGCCCTGACTTGGTGGTACCCGAGATCGAGGCCATCGCCACCCCCATGCTAGAACAGCTGGAAGCCGCAGGCACGGTGCGCGTGATACCCACCGCCCGCGCCGCCCGCCTGACGATGGACCGCGAAGGCATTCGCCGCCTGGCCGCCGAAACCTTGGGCCTGCCCACCAGCCCGTATGTGTTTTGCGATTCGCTGGCCGAGCTGCAAGCC
>JANMTF010000379.1:0-9587 GCA_031390175.1 Polaromonas sp. | reverse complement strand
GCGCGGTCACCATGAAGATGATGAGCAGCACCAGCATCACGTCAATGAACGGCACCATATTGATCTCGCTGATGGTGCGGCGGCCTCGGCCTCGGGAAATCATGGCGGGCATAGGGCTTTCCTCCTGGTGGGTAGCTTAGTGGCCAGCGGCACTGGCCGTCTGTGCACCCAAATTGCGCTGCAATATATTGGAGAATTCTTCAATGAATGTCTCCAGCTTGATGGCCACGCGGTCAATGTCGCGTGCAAAACGGTTGTAGGCCACTACGGCAGGAATAGCGGCAAACAGGCCAATGGCGGTGGCTACCAGCGCCTCGGCAATGCCGGGGGCTACGGTGGCGAGTGTGACTTGCTGCAACGAAGCCAGCCCCGTAAACGCATGCATGATGCCCCACACCGTGCCAAACAGGCCCACGTAAGGCGACACACTGCCCACGGAGGCAAGAAAAGACAGATTACTCTCCACGCCGTCCATCTCGCGCTGAAAGCTGGCCCGCATGGCGCGGCGGGCACCGTCCATCAGGGTGGAGGTATCGGTGATGCGGCGCTCGCGCAGTTTTTGGTACTCGCGCATGCCGCTGGCAAAAATACGCTCCATCGGGCCGGACAGCTTGGCGTTTTGCGCAGCCGAGGCAAACAGCTCGTTAAGCGAAGTGCCGGACCAAAAGTCGCGCTCAAACTCTTCGTTCTTGCCGTTGAGGGCCTTGAGTGCAAACAACTTGCGAAAAATCGCCGCCCAACTGGCCACTGACACCACTACCAGCAGCACCATGACGGCTTGCACGACAAAGCTGGCGTTCAGCACCAAATGCAGTATGGACAAATCTTGGTTCACTCTAGGTTCTCCAGCAGGTGTTGAGGAATTCGGGCGGGTTTCATGGTGGCAATGTCTACCCAGGCTATGCGTATGCTACCTTGGCAGACCAAGGGCAGGGCAGATAGTTCATCGGTAGTGATGATTGATCGCTCATTATTTGATAGCTGTTCCCGCAATATTCTATGGGGCAGGAGGCGTATTTCTTGTGCAATAGTAAGCGTAATAGAGGTTTTTTTAGTCCCCCGCGCTGTAACCAATAGTTGATCGTCCAGCCGCGCGGGGCTATGGTATTTGAGCTGCGTGTCGGTCACCACAAACATGCCGCCGGTCTGCGCACGCAGTTGGCTTTGGTCTACACCCAGCGCGCGCAGCCACTCGGTGCGGGCGCGCTCCATGTATTTGAGGTAGTTGGCATAGAAGACAATGCCGCCTGCGTCGGTGTCTTCCCAGTAGATGCGCACGGGCCAGGTGAACACCTTGGGCTGTGGACTGGTGTTAGTTTGCGTCATGCCAGGGCGGCGCGCATGCGCTCAATGGCGGTGTGCAAATCAGCCAGGGAGCTGGCGGTAGAAAAGCGCACAAACTTGTGGGTAGAGTCGTGGCCAAAATCGCGCCCGGGGGTGATGGCCACATGGGCGCGGCGCAGCATTTCAAAGCAAAAATCCCAGCTGCCGCCGACGGCGTTTGTGCTGTTACCTAAAGTTGAACCTGTGCTATCGGCAACCCCGATTTTGTGCTGAATCTTCGAGCAGTCCGCATACACATAAAAAGCACCATCGGGTTCGACCGGCACCTCAAAGCCCAGGCTGCGCAGCGCGGGGATAAAGTAGTCACGCCGGGCTTTGAACTCAGTGCGGCGGCGCTCGTACTCGGTAATGCTGTCCCCCTCAAAGCAGGCCAGCGCCGCGCGCTGCGACACCGTGCTGGGGCAGATGTACAGGTGCTGGGCCAGGCGTTCCACCACGCTCACCAGCGCATCGGGCACTACCAGCCAGCCCAGGCGCCAGCCTGTCATGTTGAAGTATTTGCTGAAGCTGTTGATGCTGATGATCTGGTCGTCAATCTCCAGCGCACTTTTGCCGTAGGTAGCATCGTGGCTCAGGCCCAGGTAGATCTCATCGATCATCGTCGCGCCACCACGCGCGCTGACTATCTGGTGAATACGGCGCAGCTCATCAGGGTGAATCGAGGTGCCGGTGGGGTTGGATGGTGATGCCAGCAGCACGGCGCGGGTGCACGCCGTCCAGGCGGCCTCTACCTTGGCAGCGCTGAGCTGAAAGCGCTCGGCGGGCGTGGCCGCAATCAGGCGCGGTGTGCCGTCTGCCGCGCTGACAAACTGCCGGTTGCAGGGGTAGCTGGGGTCGGGTAGTAGCACCTCGTCACCCGCCTCGATGAGGGCCAGGCAAGCCAGTTGCAGGGCGGCTGACGCACCAGCGGTCAGCACAATGCGCCGTGCGGGCACTTGCACGCCAAAGCGGCTGGCGTACCAGGCGCTGATGCGCTCGCGCAGCTCGTGCATTCCTGTTGCTTGGGTGTACTGGGTTTTGCCGTCACGGATAGCGCGCTGAGCGGCCTCTTGCACCAGCGGGGGTGCGGTAAAGTCGGGCTCGCCGATGTTGACAAACACCATCGGCTTGTCGGTGTGCGCCATTTGCGCGGCCAAGGCGGAGGCGGCCTTGCCTACCTCCAGCACGTAAAACGGCTCTGTCTTTTCTGCGCGCTGGGAGATCCGCATGGTGTTGGGGTGAAGGGGTGGGTAATTCAAGGTTTTTTGCGTTACCTAGTGGTCTTGGTGTGCTTGTTGCTAGGCGCTTTGTCGTGGGCCACTTCGGCGGCTCGTAGCACAGGGGCCAGTTTGTTGAGCACGCCGTTGACGTACTTGTGGCCGTCGGTGCCGCCAAAGGCTTTGGCTTGCTCGACGTATTCGTTCAGCACCACGCGCCAGGGCACGTCCAGGCAGTGTTGTAGCTCATACGCGCCCAGCCACATCACGGCGCGCTCTACCGGAGAAATCTCGTTCAAAGGGCGGTCTAGCAGGGGCACAATTTGCGCGTCCAGCGCGTCGGCCTGGCCCACGCAGCCGTGGAACAGTGCGTCGTAGTGGGCCGCGTCAGCTTTGTTAAAGCCTTGCAAGTCGCGGGTAAACATATCAATCGCGCTGGCCTCGTTTTTGCCTACCAGGTGCTGGTACAGCGCCTGGATAGCAAACTCGCGCGAGCGGGTGCGGGCCGAGCGTGCGGGGGCTTTGGTCTTGGGGGTGATGTCCCGCGCCGGGTGGCTGTTGGGCTGCAGCGCGGAAGTGGTGGTCAGAGGAGTGGTCATCAAGCAAGTTCATTCAAAAGGTTGGCCATCTCTACCGCCACGCGGGCGGCATCTGTGCCCTTGTCGGTTTGGCGGGCGATCGCCTGGGCCATGTCTTCGGTGGTGATAATGGCATTGGCGATCGGTAGCTTGTAGTCCAGCGCCACGCGGCTGACGCCTGCGCCGCTCTCGTTGGCCACCAGCTCAAAGTGGTAGGTCTCGCCGCGCACGATGCAGCCCAGCGCGATCAGCGCGTCGTATTGGTTGGCCTCGGCCATGGCTTGCAGGGCTACGGGCACTTCTAGTGCACCGGGCACTTGCACATGGTCTATGTGCTTGTCTTGCACGCCCAGGGCCTGCAGCTCTTTTTTGCAGGCCTCCAGCAGCGCGTTGGTAATGCTCTCGTTAAAGCGCGCTTGCACGATGCCAATGTACAGCTTGCGCCCGTCCAGCATGTCGCGTGCGGCTTTGCCTTTGTCTGCTCCAAACATTATGGTTCCCTTTTTCTAGTTAGTTGAGGAAGGTGCTGGCCTGCTTATGCAGCTTGCTGTCTGTCCCACAAAGTTATTCGTTGTTTGCGCTCGCGATAAACCCAGCAATCTCCAGCCCATAGCCCACCATGCTGGGCATGCGGCGGGGCTTGCCCAGCAGCATCATGCGGTGCACGCCTACCTCGCGCAGTATCTGCGCGCCGATGCCGTAGGTGCGCAGATCCATGCGGCCGCGCTCGGGTGCTTGGGCGGGCGTGGCCAGGCCGTCAAACTGGGCTACCAGCTGCGCAGCGCTCTCGCCGCAGTTGAGCAGCACGGCCACACCACGGCCTTGCTGGGCAATGTATTTCAGGCTGGCGTCCAGGCTCCAGCTGTGCATGGGGCGGTTAATTTCCAGCGCGTCCAGCACGCTGAGCGGCTCATGCACGCGGGCGGGTATCGCGTCATCGGCTTGCCACTGGCCTTTGACCAAAGCGATGTGCACGCCTTGGCTGGGCTTGTCTCTAAAGGCCACAGCGGTAAATTCGCCATAACTGGTTTGCATGCTGCGGCTGCCAATCTTTTCTACCAGGCTCTCGGTGCGGCTGCGGTGCTCGATCAAATCGGCAATGGTGCCAATTTTGAGGCCATGCTCAGCGGCAAACAATTGCAGGTCGGGCAGGCGGGCCATGGTGCCGTCGTCTTTCATGATCTCGCAAATCACCGCGCTGGCCGAGCAGCCCGCCATGGCGGCCAAGTCGCAGCCCGCCTCGGTGTGGCCCGCGCGCATCAGCACGCCGCCGTCTACCGCTTGGAGCGGAAACACATGACCTGGCTGCACCAGGTCGTCGCTCTGGCTGGCCTTGGCCACCGCTACTTGAATAGTGCGCGCACGGTCTGCCGCGCTGATGCCGGTGGTCACGCCCTCTAACGCCTCAATGGACACGGTAAACGCGGTGCTGTGCTTGGTGCCATTGCGCGTGGCCATGGGCGGCAGCTTTAAAAACTCGCAGCGCGCTTTGGTCAGTGTCAGGCATATCAGGCCACGGCCAAAGCGGGCCATAAAGTTAATCGCATCTGCCGTCACATGGTCAGCCGCCAGCACCAGGTCGCCCTCGTTCTCGCGGTCCTCCTCGTCGACCAAGATCACAATTTTGCCCGCAGCCATGTCGGCCACGATGTCTTCTACCTTAGAGATGGCAACTGGCTGCAGTGCTGTTTTGATTGCGTGGAGGGACATGGGATTTCCTTTGCGTTGGGACGGGGTGCGTGCTACGGGCGGGCTATGCGTAGGGCAGGGCCTGCACTGTAGCGCTGGCATAGCTGTTGGATTTTGCGGCAATGGTGGCGCTAGCACTGGAACTGCTGGCGGCGTTGGCTGTGCCAGCCAGGGACAGCATGCGCTCCACATAACGCGCCACGGTGTCGATCTCAATATTCACGGCCGAGCCGCTTTGCAGTGCGCCCAGAGCCGTGTTGCTCACGGTGTGGGGTATCAGGTTAATGCTCACTTCGCAGCCATCAGCCACGTCGCGCACGGTGTTCACCGTCAAGCTCACGCCGTTGACGGTGATCGAGCCTTTATAGGCCAGGTATTTGGCCAAAGATGGCGGGCAGAGCACCCGCAGCTCCCAGCTCTCACCCACCTGCGCAAAGTAGGCCACCTGGCCTACGCCGTCCACGTGCCCGCTCACAATGTGCCCGCCCAAGCGGTCATGCGCGCGCAAGGCTTTTTCCAGATTGACAGTGCCCTGCGCGTCCAGTCCAGCAGTTTTGTCCAGCGATTCAGCCGAAATGTCGATGGTGAACTGCCCGGCTGTAAGCTCCAGTGACGTGACCGTCATGCAAGCCCCGTTCAGCGCAATGCTGTCGCCCAAGCCCACATCGTCCAAATAGCCCGTAGGCGTGGCAATGGTAAGCCGTTTGCCATGCAGCGAAGAGCTGCCCAGCGGGTGGATAGCGGCGATGCGCCCCACACCGGTAATGATGCCTGTAAACATAAACGTTATTTTCGCAGGGTTTGGTGTGCTACCCCGGAATTTCAGCTGCAATCGGCGCTATTTTTAGTGATAAATGCGCGTCCGGTAAAGTTGATGCAGATGGTTTTTTGAATTTTGGCATCAGCGTCCCAATTGAACGTCATCGCTTGCATTCCAACGCCGCCTTTGAGAATGCCGGTGGGGCCATAGACAATCGGTTTGGGTGCGTTGGAGATGATGCTGTCGAAATAGCTCAAAGCACCTTGTGTGTACACCACTTGGTCCGCAGCAGTGACGTTCGAACCGATACCGTCATTGTCAACATACACAATCCATCCGCTGGTCCAACCGCCCGGCAAGTTGTTGCCAGTGCCGCAGCTTGTGCCATTGTTGCTACGGCACATGCGCACCGTTCGGCCCCTTTTGACAGCCTCCCCACGTGCCAGCTGCATGCTGCCCATAAACACGTTGACAGCATTGCTAACCTGCCAGTTGCCAATAAACTGACGCATCGAGGGCAAAGCCAGCGACGTAAGAACGGCTGTGATCGCCACCGTTACCATCAGCTCTACCAGCGTAAAGCCTTGGACACTCATTTTCTTCGGCATGTCACTCCCTCTTTGATGGCATGGAGTGCCGATAAATGGGTTAGTACAGAATATGAGTAACCACTATAGTTGTTTCAAAACGTTGACGCAAGTGTAAGTTTGCAGATAAACGTGCCTAAAAATGACTAATTCAATCCGCGCCCATGCATGCGCGCCTGTATGCGCAGATCAGCACCCAGCAGTTCAGCGGATACAAAGTTCAGTTGCACAGCGCCCCCAAGTGCGGCCAACTCAGGCAGGTTGGCCATGCCCATGCCCGGCCCTAGCAGTTTGGGGGCGGTATAGACCAGCAGCTCGTCCACTAGGCCCGCTTTCAGGAGCGATCCATTGAGTTTGTAGCCCGCTTCCACATGCACTTCGTTGATCTCGCGTTGCGCCAAATCACGCGCCATGGCGCGCAGATCGACTTTGGCGTTGGCTGTTGTTTGTTGTGGTGCCGCAGAGTTGGTATCAATTTCAGGCATGTAAATCACTGTAGCGCCTAATGCTTCCAGAGCCTGCTTTTTAGCGTCATTTTGCGCTGCAGCATATATGTACAGTGCGCGATAAGCTATTGAACCTATAGCATTTTTAGTTAACTCATAAGTTCCGTCTGGAATGGGCCGCTTACCTAGCGTAGCCCACAGCTTGGCGTCAATCGGCAATTCCAGCCTGCTGTCCACCACCACCAAGTGTGGTTGGCGTGGCGTGTCCACCAGGCGTACGTCCAGCAAAGGGTCGTCCTGCAGTACGGTACCAATGCCGGTGAGAACCGCGCACGAACGTGCTCGCCAGCGATGTCCATCCGCTCGGGCTGCGGGGCCGGTAATCCACTGGCTTTGGCCGTTGGGCAGGGCAGTTTGCCCATCCAATGAGGCGGCAATTTTCATCCGCACCCAGGGTGTTTGGCGCTCCATGCGGCTGAAAAACCCTAGGTTCAGTTCGCGTGTAGCGCGTGCTGGCCCACTGTCTGGTGGCAATACCTCTACCTCGATACCTGCATCCTGCAGCATCTGCACTCCGCGCCCTGCCACCAGAGGGTTAGGGTCTAGCGCGGCCACCACCACTTTGCTGATGCCAGCGTTTACCAAGGCTTGGCTGCAGGGTGGCGTATGCCCATGGTGCGAGCATGGCTCTAGAGTGACATAGGCTATCGCGCCCTGGACTGACACGCCGCGCAACGCGGCATCCCGTAGCGCCATCACTTCAGCATGGGCCTGGCCACGCGGCTGGGTGAAGCCTTGGGCCAGCACTTGGCCCAGCGCGCTCACCAGCACGCAGCCTACCGCTGGGTTGGGCGGGCAAGCCCAGCGTGCCTGCTCTGCGCAGGCAGCGGCTTGGTCGAATAGAGAAGTGGCAAACACGGCGAGCAAAAAAAACTACGTAACAACGGCTGCATGGTAGCAGCCTACGGCAGCTTATCGCCAGCAGCCTGCAATCGTGCCGGGGTCATTGGTACCAGTAGCATTGAACTTTCCACCGGTTGAGTTAAGGTAAAAATTACCGCATCGGTCAGCTGCCATGGAGCGGCCAGACACTACTGTGGCCGTTATAGTGAAGGAGGTCGTATTGGCAGACACAACTGCAGTGACCGAGTACAAAGGCGACACTGTGTTGTCTCTGGGCGACTGCGACAAACCTGAGGGCAGCGTGGTGGTAAAGGTCTCGTTAGCCGAGTAAAAGCGGCGCATATACTGGCTGCTTTCCAACAGCACGGCACTGGCCTCAGCACGGCGAGACTTGGCGATTTGTTCTTGATACGATGGAAAGGCCAGCGCAGCCAATATGCCAATAATGGCCACCACAATCATCAATTCAATGAGCGTAAAACCAGCGTGGCGAGAAAGTGGCTTTGAAAGGTGTGTCATACAACTGTTTATAAAGGGCAACAAATAGAACTTTCGCGTGGTATATCGTAGCTCAATTAATGCGCGGTGGGTTGATCAGTTGGCGCCAAGTGCGGCGGTAGCCGCCGCCACCGCAGGTAGAGACCAATGCCAAGGCAGAACCACCAGTGCCCAGCAGAGCGCCGCCCGTGCTGGTGCCGTCGCAAGGCACGTCGTTGCATTTCTCCCCCACACAAGGAACTGGAGACTCTGTACGCGGGCCAATACTGTCGCGTGCAATCACGTTACCACGCGGAAACCCCGGTGCTTTGGCTACACCGTAGCCGTCACCAATACCGTCGCCATTGATGTCAAAGCCGCTGCTTCTGCCGCTGGAGTACCCGGCAATATCGGGGT
The DNA here is from genome assembly GCA_031390175.1 of Polaromonas sp. Lineage (GTDB taxonomy): Bacteria > Pseudomonadota > Gammaproteobacteria > Burkholderiales > Burkholderiaceae_C > JAAFIP01. The sequence goes on along the minus strand of JANMTF010000379.1, from coordinate 1,190 downwards.
TGCCACCAGTCAAAGCATCAAGCTGGTAGACATAGCCCACCGCTGTGGTAGCTGCCGTACAAGACTCTACAGTAGACGCATTGCTAGGTGGCACCACGGTAGAAATTACGACGGTGTGGCCGATGTTGAGGACATCAGCCACCGAGCGCTGACCGGCTTCGAATGTTAAATCCAGTTTCCAGCCTTTTATTGTATCGCTGTAGTTCACCGAGTTTTTGGACACGGTGTAGTAGCTGGCCACCGACGTGCTGGTAGATACGACCAAGCCGGTGGTTTGCAGTTGTAGCATGGAAGGGGTCAAGGTGCCTAGTGCAGTAAACGTGGTAGTTTCGTTACCTCCAACAGACGTTTTGTCCCAAATACCATAAATGGTCTGCGTTCCTGTGTCAGTGGAGTCGGCTGTGGTGTTGAGCAAGCCGGTGGCGGCCACCACCAGCATGCCGCCGTCTTTGGGGCGCCAAGCAGGTGCGCCAGAGAAAGGGCGACCATCCGGCACGGTATACAAGGGTTGCCCGCTAAAGGCTACGCTACCACCACCGGTGCCTGCCGAGCGAAGGTCAAACTTCCACATATTGCCTTGCCTGTCACCGCCAATGGCGGCCACAATCTGGCGGTTATTGCCACGCACCAAGGTGATGCCGCCCATGCCATTGGGCGTAGTTGCGCTGCCCACGTTGGTATTGATCTCTTGAATAAACGCCCCCGTCAAGGCATCTACTATAAACAAACTGGCTGTACCGGCAGAGCTGTAATAGCCATTGCCAAACACAGCTACCCAGCGGCCGCCTGGCAAATAACCGCTTTGTACACCATTGAGCACATAGCCCAGATTGGCGAAATTTGTGCTGGTGTCTTTGTTAATTTCCCACTTCACGTCGCTGGCAGTCATTACAGGTGAGGTTAGAGTGCCGGTGCTGGTAGAGTTCACCGGCACGTTGAGCGCGAACACATACTGCCCACCACGTCCACCTGTGCCAAACACCATGCTCTTCCATGCAGTGGCTCCGCTACTGTAAATATCACCCTCGGTCACGGGCCCGTCCAATATGTAGTCGTGGGTATAGGGCTCCAAGCTAAAGGCCTGCAGTTTGGGCATGGCCGAGCGCGGCATAAATCCCATGATCTCGTTGCCAAGCCGAGGGTTGATAGCATGCAAAATACCGTCGTTGGCAGCAGCAAATAGTACTCCC
>JANMTF010000206.1:0-23857 GCA_031390175.1 Polaromonas sp. | reverse complement strand
TTCTGGGGTAGCAACAACTGCGACCACCAAGCGCGTATTTGCCACTCCACCACAGTCGCTGGCGTAGCCAACACCTGGGGCTACGGCGCCATGACCAACAGCTACAACGACATGCAAAACAGCAAGGTCGCGATGTACATTGGCTCAAACGCTGCCGAGGCACACCCCGTATCTCTGGTGCACATGTTGCATGCCAAAGAGAATGGTTGCAAAATGATCGTGGTAGACCCACGCTTCACCCGTACAGCAGCTAAGGCCGACGAGTATGTGCGCCTGCGCTCAGGCGCAGACATTCCATTTATCTTTGGTCTTTTGCACCACATCTTCAAAAACGGTTGGGAAGACAAGCAGTACATCAATGACCGCGTGTTTGGCATGGAAAAGATCAAAGAAGAAGTCTTGGCCAAGTGGACACCCGACAAGGTGGAAGAGGCCTGTGGCGTGAATGAAGCGCAGATGCTCAAAGTGGCCACCATGCTCCACGAGAGCCGTCCCGGCACCATCGTATGGTGCATGGGCCAAACACAGCACACGACAGGCAACGCCGTCGTGCGTGCATCCTGCATTTTGCAGCTCGCCTTGGGCAACGTAGGCAAGAGCGGCGGCGGCACCAATATTTTCCGTGGCCACGACAACGTGCAGGGCGCTACCGATGTAGGCCCGAACCCTGACTCACTGCCCGGCTACTACGGTTTGGTCGAAGGCTCTTGGCGGCATTTTGCCAAGGCCTGGAATGTCGACTACGAGTGGATCAAAAAGCAATACGCCTCCCCAGCCATGATGACCAAGCCCGGCATGACCGTGTCGCGCTGGATTGACGGAGTGTTGGAGAAAAACGAATTTATCGACCAGGACAGCAACCTGCGTGCCGTGTTCTTCTGGGGCCATGCACCTAACTCCCAAACCCGTGGTTTGGAGATGAAACGCGCCATGGATAAGTTGGATTTGCTAGTGGTAGTTGATCCATATCCATCCGCTACAGCCGCCATGGCCGCCATGCCCGGCAAGGCCGAGGACTTGAACCCCAACCGCGCCGTGTACTTGTTGCCCGCTGCGACGCAGTTTGAAACCAGTGGCTCGGCCACGGCTTCTAACCGCTCTATCCAGTGGCGCGAGAAAGTGATCGACCCGTTGTGGGAGAGCCGCTCTGACCACATGATCATGCACCAGTTTGCCGAGAAGCTGGGCTTTGCTGCCGAGCTGTCTAAAAACTACAAGATGCAAAAAGTCAAAGGCCTGGACGAGCCAGTGCCCGAAGACATTTTGCGCGAAATCAATAAATCAGTCTGGACGATCGGCTACACCGGCCAGACCCCAGAGCGCCTGAAGGCCCACATGCGCAACATGGGCAACTTTGACGTGAAAACGCTCAAGTCCAAAGGCGGCAAAGACAAAGAAACTGGCTACGACCTGACGGGCGATTATTTTGGCCTGCCATGGCCTTGCTACGGCACCGCTGCCATGAAGCACCCTGGTTCGCCTAACCTGTACGACACCAGCAAACACGTGATGGATGGCGGCGGTAACTTCCGCGCTAACTTTGGTGTTGAGAAGGATGGTGCCAATCTGTTGGCCGAAGATGGCTCTCATTCCAAGGGCGCAGACATCACCACCGGCTACCCAGAATTTGACCATGTGCTGCTGAAAAAGCTCGGCTGGTGGGACGACCTCACCGATGTCGAGAAAGTGGCAGCTGAAGGCAAGAACTGGAAGAACGACAGCTCAGGCGGCATCATCCGTGTGGCGATGCAAGTCCATGGCTGCCACCCGTTTGGCAACGCTAAAGCGCGTGCGGTGGTGTGGAACTTCCCTGATGCCGTGCCCCAGCATCGCGAGCCGCTGTATGGCAACCGCCCAGACTTGATGGCCAAGTACCCCACGCACGACGACAGAAAAGCTTTCTGGCGCTTGCCCACGCTGTACAAGTCCATCCAGCAAGAAAATATCGCCAAGAAAGTGCATGAAAAGTTCCCGCTCGTCATGACCTCGGGCCGTTTGGTGGAATACGAAGGTGGCGGCGAAGAAACCCGCTCCAACCCATGGTTGGCCGAATTGCAGCAAGACATGTTCATTGAACTGAACCCCAAAGCCGCAGCTGACCGCGGTGTGAAAAACGGCGACCGCGTATGGGTGTCCACCCCTACCGGCGCACGGCTGAACGTGATGGCGCAAGTGACCGAGCGCGTTGGTGCCGACACGGTGTTCATGCCCTTCCACTTCTCTGGCCACTGGCAGGGTAAAGACATGTTAGCCAGTTACCCGGCAGGTGCAGCACCGGTAGTGCGCGGCGAGGCGATCAACACCGCTACCACCTATGGTTACGACAGCGTGACCATGATGCAAGAAACAAAAACGACGGTGTGTAACGTCGAGAAAGCCTAAGGAGAACACTATGGCACGGATGAAATTTATTTGCGATGCAGAGCGCTGCATTGAATGCAACGGCTGCGTTACCGCATGCAAAAACGAACACGAAGTACCTTGGGGTGTAAACCGCCGCCGCGTGATCACGCTGAACGACGGCGTACCTGGCGAGCGGTCGATCTCGGTGGCCTGCATGCACTGCTCTGACGCACCTTGCATGGCTGTGTGCCCGGTTAACTGCTTCTACCGCACCGATGAAGGCGTGGTATTGCACGACAAAGACGTATGCATTGGCTGCGGCTACTGTTCCTACGCCTGCCCATTTGGCGCGCCCCAGTTCCCGTCCGCTGGCACCGTCGGTGTGCGCGGCAAGATGGACAAGTGCACCTTCTGCGCCGGTGGCCCCGAGGCTAACGGATCGCAAGCCGAATTTGAAAAATATGGCCGTAACCGCCTGGCCGAAGGCAAGCTCCCAGCTTGCGCAGAAATGTGCTCGACCAAAGCTTTGCTCGCTGGTGACGGCGACGTGGTGGCCGACATTTTTAGAAACCGCGTGCTCAAACGCGGCAAGGGCGCAGAAGTCTGGGGCTGGGGCACGGCCTACGGCTCCAAGCAAGCCGGTCAGCCGCCTGTCCAGGGAGCCAAGTCATGATGCTGCGTACCTCACTCGCACTTTGCGCAGTTGTGGCCTTGGCCGCCTGCGGCGACAAACCGCAAACCTTGGGCACCAGTGCCAAGCAAGATGCCGCCGCGCACTCAGGCACTGGCAAGTCTTATGTCGAGACCACCTGGAAGCAGGGTGACAAGACCAGTTGGGAATCGGCCTTGCGTGCGCGCACGCAAAATGGTCAAAACGACTACGTTAAAACCAATTGATTCGACAACCGTAGCTACCCAAGCTGCGGCTGATCTTGTGAGACTCTTGATGAAAAAACACGCTTTAGCCCTTTTAAATATTGCGCGAGCAGCTATTATTTCAGTAGCTATTTGTGCGCCCACAGCGTTTGCGCAAAAGCTCCAGGTGGAGCCGGTCAAGCCTGCAGGCGCTGAGCAGTCTGCCCCAGCAGCGCCTGCGACTGCTCCCGCTAGACCTGCTGCGCCAGCGGCAGCGGCTGGCGGTATCCAAAGCCAGAGTATCTTTGAAGTTAAGCCGGATGCCAGCGCCGACCCCAACTACGCCAAGCAAAACAATGCTGAGCGCAACAAGGTACAACCCGGCAACAATGCTCCCATCTGGCGCCAAGCCGGGCAGGGTGCCGAGGGCTACAGCAGCCTGCCCAAGCGCGACGCGCCTGAAGCTGGTTTCCTGATGCAAGGCATTACCCAATACCCCGGCTCGCGCGTGACCAATGCTGGCGAGGCATGGCGCCAAGTGCGTAACCAGGTGATCATTCCCTACGGTGGTTCCTTGCTGGTTATCGTGGCATTGGCGATTGGCCTGTTCTACTGGCGCAGAGGCGCAATGGGCTCTGATAACGAGACCGGTAAGAAGATCGAGCGCTTCACGTATTTTGAGCGTGCCGCACACTGGACTAACGCCATCGCGTTTTGCACCCTGGCTATCTCTGGCATCGTCATGGCCTTTGGTCGTTTCTTTATTCAGCCTGTGGTCGGCAATACCTTGTTCGGTTGGCTAGCCTACGCGCTGAAAAACGCACACAACTTCATGGGCCCGCTGTTTGCTGTGTCCTTGGTGATCGTGTTTTTCACCTTCCTGCGCGACAACATGCCGTCTAAAGAAGATATCACCTGGTTGCTCAAAGGTGGCGGTTTGTTCGGCGGCCACGAAGTGCCATCGCACCGCTTCAATGCGGGCGAAAAAGTGATCTTCTGGGGCGGCGTGTTTGCACTGGGATTGATCGTCGTAGGCTCTGGTCTCGTCCTCGACAAGCTAATTCCTGGTTTGATCTACGTACGCGAAACCATGCAAATCTCGCACATGATCCATGCCAGCGCTGGCGTGTTGATGATGGCCATGTTCATGGGCCACATTTACCTTGGCACCATTGGCATGAAGGGAGCATACAAGGCCATGAAGACCGGCTACGTAGACGAAGCCTGGGCCAAAGAGCACCACGAGCTGTGGGCCAACGACATTGCCGCAGGCAAAATCCCCGCGCAGCGCACACCTCCTTCGGTGAGTGTGCAGACCGTTCAAGTTTGAGGAGACCTAAAAATGAAGCGTTTTATCTTTGTTGCTGCATCCACCCTGTTGGCAGTTAGCAGCTTCGCCAAAATTCCTGCCCCTGTTTTGACAGACGAGGCCAAAGCCAAAGCCGCCGAGGCTACGGCAAAAACTGCGCACAATGGCAAGGTAGACAGCTACAAGCTTTGCCTGTCGATGGACAAAACCTCGGCGCACTATTACAAAACTGCACAAGCTGCTGGCAAGGCTACCAAGCCTGCCACGGCTATTCCACCGTGTGCAGACCCTGGTGCGTTTGTGTATCCACCTCCAGCAGCGCCTGCTACGGCGGCGGCTGCGGCAGTGCCAGCTCCAGCCGCTGCGGTACCTGCGGCCACTGCACCGGCTGCCGCACCAGCCAAGAAAATCTGATCTTCAAGCTAATTACCCCTAGCTTTCCATAACGGCGCGTACACTACGCGCCGTTTTGCTGTCTGCGGTAAGCTCGTGTTGTTTACCTCCAAGCCTTCCTTGCCCTATTTATGAACCTTCCCCACCTCAGCCAAGCCTGCGCGCCGCTCACCCACGAGGTGAGCGTGGTCAACGAGCATGGCGAGCGCAGCAGCACCGCCATACCCGCTGAGCGCGATTTAACGGTGTATGTGGACAGGCGCGAGCTGGTGACGCTAATGACCCTGGGCGCGCACCCTGAGCTGTTGGTGCTAGGATTTTTGCGTAACCAGCGCTTGGTGGCCAATGTGGGCGAAATTGAATCCATCACCGTCGACTGGGAGGTGAACTCGGCTGCCGTCAAGACGCGCAGCGGCATCGACAACATCGAGGCTCGCACGGCAAAAAAAGTGGTCACCACCGGCTGCGGGCAGGGTAGTGTGTTTGGCAGCTTGATGGATGAGATTGACAGCATCCAGTTGCCAGCGTCCGTGCTCACGCAAGCGCAGCTCTACGGCATAACGAACGCGATTCGCTTGCAAGAGACCACCTATAAGAGTGCGGGCAGTGTGCATGGTTGCGCACTGTTTTGTGGCGAGGAGATGGTGATGTTTGTGGAAGATGTGGGTCGTCACAATGCTATCGACTCTATCGCGGGTTGGATGTGGATGAATGGGATAGATGTGGCCCCCACGCTTGCCACTGCACCCAATAATCCCTACGTCTTCTACACCACAGGCCGCCTCACCAGCGAGATGGTGATCAAATCCGCGCAGATGGGCATTGCCATCGTCGTCTCGCGCAGCGGCATTACCCAGATGGGGCATGACTTGGCGACCAAGCTGGGCTTGTGTACGATTGGCCGCGCCATGAATAAGCGCTTTCTTTGCTACACCGCAGCAGAGCGCTTGCAGCTTGACCCTAGCCTGGCTGGGCCAAAAGTAGAGCGTTAAGCCAACCGCCAGCGTAGCGCGCTACACTGCGCAGCATGAAGATCTCTTTTTACCAACTGGGCTGGAAGACGCTGTGGCGCGACCTGCGGGCGGGCGAGCTGCGCTTGCTGCTGGTGGCGGTTACCCTGGCCGTAGCAGCACTCACGGCGGTGGGGTTTTTTGCCGACCGTATCAAAGGCGGTTTGCAGCGCGATGCGCGGGCGCTGCTGGGTGGCGACATTGTGCTGAGCAGTGACAACCCCACACCGCAAGCATTTAAAGACAAGGCCACGACCCTGGGCTTGCAAAGCGCTACCAGCATCGGCTTTCCCACCATGGCGCGAGCGACTGATGCGCAAGGCGGTGCTAGCAAGCTGGTGGCGCTCAAAGCTGTGAGCGCGGGCTACCCACTGCGAGGCAGCTTGAAGACCGCCACTGCGTCCGACACGCCAGAGCTAGCCACCCGCGACCTGCCCAGCCCCGGCACCGCGTGGGTAGACGCATCCCTGCTAGATTCGCTGGGATTAAAAGTAGGCGACCAGCTCTTACTGGGCAACTCCAATTTAAAGGTCGAACGCATCATCGTCATCGAGCCAGACCGTGGCGCGGGCTTTATGAACTTCGCCCCGCGCGTCATGCTGCACAGCGACGCGCTGGCCGCCACCGGCCTGGTGCAGCCCGCCAGCCGCATCACCTACCGCACGGCCATGGTGGGCGAGAACGCCGCTGTGAAGGCCTACACGCAGTGGGCCAACGAGAACATCAAAAAGGCCGACGTGCGCGGCTTGCGCATCGAGTCGCTGGAGGGTGGCCGCCCGGAGATGCGGCAAACTCTGGACCGTGCCGAGAAGTTTTTAAACTTGGTGGCGTTGCTGGCCGCATTGCTGAGCGCAGTGGCCGTAGCTATCGCAGCCAGAGGCTTCGCCGCACGCCATCTGGACGACTGCGCCATGCTGCGCGTGCTGGGAACCAGCCAGCGCACCATCGCACTAGCCTACACTTTTGAGTTTGCCGTGGTGGGCCTAGCTGCCAGCGCCATGGGCTTGGCGATAGGCTTTGCGGTGCATTACGGCTTCGTCGCTCTGCTAGCCGGGCTGGTGGATGCCGCTCTGCCCGCCGCCAGCCTGTGGCCTGTAGCCTTCGGTCTGGGCATGGGGCTTACCCTGCTGTTTGCCTTTGGCCTGTCGCCCGTGCTACAGCTTGCCCAAGTGCCACCGCTGCGCGTCATCAGGCGCGATGTGGGCGGTCTCAAGCCTGCGTCACTCGCCGTGCTGCTGATAGGCATCGCAGGCTTTGCCGCGCTGCTCTTGGCGGCCAGTGCAGATTTGAAATTAGGCTTGATAGCAGTAGGCGGCTTTGCAGGCGCGGTAGCCGTGTTTGCCGGGGCAAGCTACGTCGCGGTCAAGCTGCTGCGCCGCAGCGTGAACGAGGCTACCGCCCCGCGCTGGCTGGTGCTGGCCACACGCCAGATCAGTGCGAGGCCCGCCTACGCCGTGGTGCAGGTCAGCGCGCTGTCGGTCGGCTTGCTGGCTTTGATCTTGCTTATCTTGCTGCGCACCGACCTGATCGCCAGCTGGCGTCAAGCCACGCCGCCCGATGCGCCCAACCGTTTCGTCATCAACATCATGCCCGAGCAGGGCGATGCGTTTGTCCAAAACCTCAAAACCGCAGGCATCGCCAAGTACGATTATTTCCCCATGATCCGTGGTCGTCTGGTCGCCATCAACGGCCAAGCCACCTCGCCTGATATGCTGACCGACGAGCGCGCCAAGCGCCTGGTAGACCGCGAGTTCAATCTGTCCCACAGCGCTACCAACCCCGCGCACAACAAGGTGGTAGCCGGCCAATGGAAGGAAGAAGAAAAAGACGCCATCAGCGTAGAGGAGGGCATAGCCACCACTCTGGGCCTCAAGCTGGGCGACGCGCTCACCTTTGATATTGGCGGCATCCAGGTGGTGAGCAAAATCACCAGCCTGCGCAAAGTGGACTGGGGCAGCATGCGCGCCAACTTCTTTGTCATGTACCCCGTGAGTAGCCTGCCCGACGTGCCCGCCACCTACATGAGCGCCTTCAAAGCGCCCACCACCAAAGGCTTTGACAACGCCCTGGTGCGCGCCTTCCCTAATGTCACCAATGTCGACATGAGCCTGACCATCAACCAGGTGCAGCGCGTGCTGGACCAGGTGATTCGCGCGGTAGAGTTTTTATTCGGCTTCACCTTGGCCGCAGGCCTGGTGGTGCTGTTTGCCGCCGTCACAGCCACGCGCGAGGAGCGCGCACGAGAGTTTGCCATCATGCGCGCCGTGGGTGCGCGCAGCAGCCTGCTGCGCCAGGTGCAGCGCGCCGAGCTGGCCGGTGTGGGCATGTTGGCCGGTGTGCTGGCCAGCATCGTGGCCATCATTGTGGGCTGGGCGCTGGCCAAGTATGTGTTTGAATTTACCTGGACGGCCTCGCTGTGGGTACCCGTGGCAGGTGGTTTGCTGGGTGCTGTGCTGGCATTGGCTGCGGGATGGTGGGGCTTGCGTAGCGTTCTCAACACGCCCGTGGTTGCCACCTTGCGCCGCGCTTCCGAGTAAAATAGGTACTATATAATTTATAGCTGCTCCTGCTATTATTTAAAGGGCTACAGCCTAGTTAGCATATGAAAATTGAAGAAAAACCGGTGTTTGCCACGCCCTATGAATGGATTGGTGGCGAGGAACGGGTCAAGGCCTTGGTCGAGCGCTTTTATGACCTGATGGATCTGGAGAGCGACTACACACGCCTGCGCGAAGTGCATGGCCCCACGCTGGACAATGCGCGCGAGAAAACGTTTATGTTTCTCTGCGGCTGGATGGGCGGCCCGCAGACCTACACCGAAAAGTTCGGCCACCCGCGTTTGCGTATGCGGCACATGCATGTGCACATCGGCATCTTGGAGCGCGACCAGTGGTTGGCTTGTATGGATCGGGCGATGGGGGAGACGGGAGTTGACGAGACGCTGCGTGCTCGCTTAAGGGACAGCTTTTTTCAGACGGCGGATTGGATGCGGAATGCGAATGGCTAAGTTTTTGCGTTTGATTTAAGGTTTGGTTTTTCTAGCGTTCCGTTTCACGCGTAGACCTCGCGGCTTCGCGCCAGAGCGCACGCAGTGCCCAGGCGCCCCGGTCTGCGGCCCCTTCGGGGAAGCATCTGCAGTGCTCAAAATTTGGGTCAATGTGCAAACTCGGCTAGCGCCTCAAACAAGCACATTGCCTGATCCAAATTTTTCCGCGCTTCGAGCCCGCAGCCCTGATTGGGGCGCATGGGCACTGCGTGCGCTCTGACGCGAAGACTAGGTTTTGGTGCGTGCTGGCGTAACACTGATGCCACCGGAAACTCTTTGGGTTGATCGTTACTGCTTCAACGTAGAGCTAACCAGAATTGCGCGGTTTTCTGGCGCAACTGTCAGCGACCGACAGGAGCAAGCTTGAGCGCCGAGTTAAGCATGTTCTTTAATCAGAGCAATGAACTGCTCGCGCATGCGGTAGATAGGTGCATTGCCAACGGTAACATCGTCCAGATATCCGGCGTAGTGAAGGCGATCAACCTGCACTCGAAGGTCGGGGTGTTTGTCTTCGAAGTAATAAATCTTGGCTTGGTGCCGTTGAAGCTAACGCGGTTGTTTGGCATGACAACAAACTCTCGAATTGACTGGGATTTGTCGTCGCCAAGATCCTTTAGCATTTCGGAAAATAAATTGGGCATCGTACTCTTCAGATCATCGAATTGCTTTGAAGTGGCCGATTTTGACTCTTGACTCCGGCGTTGATCCGTGAATCTGTCAGCGAGGTACTGACCAGCGCCACCGACGAGAGCGCCTCCCACAAACGTGACGAGGTGTGATACGTCAAACATTGATGAAGGATCAAATGCCATCGATTACTCCAAAGGGTCTAGCGAATAGCGCTTATCAGTCGCGCGCCCAAGCTCAAATAAACCAAGAGCGCCTCCTGCGGCAGATAAACCTTGTTGGACTGGGCTACGTGAGGTGGTAGCGGCAGCAGGATGAAATCTTCAGCCTTCTGCAAGGGGTAAATTATCACCCAGGTTTACGCGCTTTGGAGCGCGAAAGTGCTGAACAAGCAAATACACCGCCGCAGGCAACAACAACGCAGCCGCAGCCACTTCCGACAAAATAGTGATATTCGCCCCCAGCGTGTGATGCGCCATCGGCGCCACCGCATAGTGGCCCAGGCCGTCGAAGCCTAGGGCGGCGTAGATGGCTACTAGCAGCAGGCCTGTGGCTACCAGTTTGTTTTTCATCAGAATGATGCCTGCCAGGCCTACTGCGGTGATGGCTAGCCAAGCGGCGTAGACCTTGGCGCGGGTGAGCTAGGCGGGGAGGTTGGGGTATTCGCAGAGGTATTCTGCGTTGTGGGCGAAGTGGCCCAGGCTGGTGAGGAAGTAGGCGGCTAGGAGCAGCACGAAGGGCCTGGGGAGCTGGCTGAAAAGTTTGAGTGGGTGCATGACTGGGTACATATGTGACCTTTGGGCTATTTTGCATGGAATTGCAGGATAACGAGTCACTACATTTTTAGTAGCTTCTCCCGCTATATTCTATTGGGCTGCGGGCTGATTAGTACCTGAAAAATGACTGTTTCAAACCGATTTTAAGCTTCCACGGCGTTTGAGAGGTGAAAAAAACCCGCCTAAAAGCTCCAAATGCGCATGAATGTTGCTTATTTTATGATGCAAACAGGGCTGCAGCTCAATAGAATATAGCGGGAGCAGCTACTAAAAATGTAGCGTTAGGATGGGTCTCAAACAGCAAACATAGCGAACGCACATGCTGCGTGGTGGTGCGCATTGCTTCAGTCTGGCTTCAAAGTGTCCACATAGCATCCCAACCCAAATTGGAAGGCATATACTGATTAAAACGATCCGCCTGGAACGGGATGCAGGGTGACCCTATTGGTTGCATCGTCCACTACCAGGGTCGCAGCGCGGCGGCTACCGGCCTGAAAGACGGTGCATGCAAAAGGGTTGGCGTTAGCGTCGTCTAGCATGGCTACTGTCAGCCGTGATGCCGACAGTTTGCCCAATGCTGCCTCGATGCCAGGCTGCGTCCAGCCGGGCAGCTGGATATCGCAGCTATGGGCAAAATCGCCTTGCACCGGGAAGTGCAGCAACAGGCTGGCCTGCATATGTTGCAAGCGATCAACCAGCGTAATACCGTTGCCCGCAAAGACCTGCTGGCTGGGTATAGACAACGCGTCTGCTAGCTGTGCCATAGCTCCCAAGCCGAGGCTGCTGCCTGCACCCTCGGATACATACAACCAAGCATAGGCCATAGCTGGCGTTGTGTTCATTTGGCTGTGGTGGTCTTTATCAACTCTAAGTGCGCTGTGCAGTGCCCTATGCCGCCGCTCAAACGGGTTTGCGCACGGCATACACCACCGCGCGTTTGATTCCGTCAACGCGGGTTTCAAAGCTAAAGTTATCGGGGTCGGCAACAAAAGGCGCGAGGTAGTCACGCGCTGAAAGCTTGGGGTCCAGATCGATGTCGTAATATTCTTTGGCGCGCTGTGCATCAAAGTAAAACAGTGTGATCGAATCAAACCGAACGCCAGTCATACGCGCCGTGAAGTCATGCTTGAATTCGGTGTCGCCACCGTAAGTCAACGCAATTTTGCCAGTCCAATCGAGGGTGTAGCTACCGTCTGGCTGGCGGCTGTGCAGGGCAATGTCGTGGTTGGCCACTGAGTCGTGGCCCAGCACATAGATGCCGAAGGCGGACGTCTCATGGAAAGTCTCCCAGTCAATCGGCAAAGGGTCTACTTTGAACCGGTACTCGGGCAGGTCAAACACAAACGGTGTGGTGCCGTCAGACACACGAATGCCTTGCACCTGGCTGGACTGGCTAGGCCCTATGGTGCAGCAGTGGTAGTTGTTCCACGCAATTTTTGCGGCCCAATCCGACTCGCCCGAGCCATCGCGGTCTGACGGATCCTCTTCGTCATAGTCGGCGGTAACGAGCTCCAACTCCAGCATCAGACCGGGGCCGGGGTTGGGATAGGCTGCGGTGTATGCACCTACCGATGGGCACACGGACGCACTGAATTTGCACGACACCACGCGGTGCCCCATGGGCCACGGGTTGCCTGGAAAATAGATGCGGCCATCGACTTGGTTGCCTGGCTGCGAACACTGTTCTAAAAGATCTGAGCTCATGGCGTGTGGTGGGTTTGCTTTTTGATTTAAAAACAATTAATCCATAAAAGCAATGCTGCCGCGTAGGAATTTTTCAGGGATAGGCATAAGACCACTCAGCTCGTAAACTGCAGCGCCGCCAGCCGCGCGTACACGCCGCCTTGCTGCACCAGGGCGTCGTGTTTGCCTACCTCGACAATGCGGCCGTGCTCCATCACTACGATGCGGTCGGCTTGCTGCACTGTCGCCAGGCGGTGGGCTATGACGAGGGTGGTGCGGCCTTGCATGGCACGTTCAAGAGCCGCTTGCACCATTTGCTCGCTCTGCGCGTCTAGCGCGCTGGTGGCTTCGTCTAGCAGCAAGATGGGGGCGTTTTTCAGCATGGCCCGGGCGATAGCAATACGCTGACGCTGGCCGCCTGACAGGCGCACGCCGCGCTCGCCCAAGAAAGTGTTGTAGCCCTCTGGCAGCTTGCTTAAGAACTCGTCGGCAAAGGCATCTTTGGCGGCGGCCATCACATCGGCGTCGCTGGCGTTGGGTCTGCCGTAGCGTATGTTCTCCATCGCGCTGCTTGAGAAGATCACCGCGTCTTGCGGCACCACGGCAATGGCGCTACGCAGCGCTGCCAGCGACAGGTCGGCCAGCGGCGTGCCAAGTAGCGCCATGCTGCCGCTTTGCGGGTCATAAAAGCGCTGGAGCAGCTGGAACACCGTGGTTTTACCCGCGCCGCTCTCGCCCACCAACGCCACGGTCTCGCCGGGCATCACTTGCAGGCTCACGTCGTGCAGTGCGGGCTGGGTGGGGCGGGAGGGGTAGTGGAAGTTGATCGCTCTTAATTCAATAGCTGGTCCCGCAATATTCTGTTGGGCTAAAGCCTTGTTTTGCTTTGAAACTATGCGGGACTGCGCGTGCAGCAGCTCCATCAACCGCTCAGTAGCACCCGCTGCGCGCAGCAGGTCGCCATACACCTCGCCCAGCACCGCAAAGGCGCTGGCCAGGATGATGACGTAGACCACGGTTTGGCCTAAATGCCCCGCAGTGATCTTGCCTGCGATCACCGCCTGCGTGCCTTGGTACAGGCCCCACAGCAGCGCGGCGCTGGTGGCAATGATGATGAAGGCCACCAGCGCGCTGCGAGTTTTGTTGCGGCGAATGGCGGTCATAAAAGCGTTTTGTGAGGACGCATTAAAGCGCGCCGACTCGCGCGCCTCGGCGGTGTAGCTTTGCACCACGGGTATGGCGTTCAGCACCTCTGCGGCTATGGCGCTGCTGTCGGCCACCCGGTCTTGGCTGGCGCGCGAGAGCTTGCGCACGCGGCGGCCAAACCACAGCGCAGGCAGCACGATCAGCACCAGAACGCCCAGCACCTGTACCATCACTCGGGGATTGGTCCACACCAGCATCGCCAGCGCGCCGATGCCCATCACGCCGTTACGCAGGCCCATGCTCAGCGAAGAGCCGACGACGGATTGCACCAGCGTGGTGTCAGCGGTTAAACGCGATAAGACTTCCCCCGTTTGCGTGGTCTCAAAAAACTCGGGCGACTGGTGCAGCACATGGCCATATACCGCGTTGCGCAGATCCGCCGTCACCCGCTCGCCCAGCCAACTCACCATATAAAACCGCGCCGCGCTGAACAGCCCCAGCGCGGTAGCGACGGCAAACAGCTCAAAGAAGTGCCCCCGCAGCGCCAGTAAGGTTGCGCCTTTGTCGGCGCTGGTGGCGCCGGAGGTCAGCCCGCCATCAATCAAGCCACGCAGCGCGACGGGGAACACCAACGTTGCCACCGCAGCCAATACCAAAAACACCCCGGCCAAGGCGATGCGGCCACGGTAGGGTTTTAAGAATGGCAGCAGGCCAGACAAGGAGCGGGGCTGGCCTTTGGGTTTGTCGTTGGAGGGCGTGGTCATGTCAGGTCGGGCAAAGTGTTGAGTTCAGCCAAGGCTAGAAAAGTTTTTTTAATCAATGGCACGCGCAGTTGGCTCACCATGTCTGGCTGCACATGCCCGTCCACACTGCGCATAAATCGCGGGTCGTTTACCAGCACGCCAGCGCGCTGCACCAGATAGTCCCTCAGTTCGGGTGCACTGTGCTGTATTTCAAGCAGCAAGCTGGCCCGCCCGTCCATGACCGCTATCAGGTCGCCCATATCGTGGCTGCCTAAATAGTCTGGCTGTCCCGCGCTATTGTTACCGCGATCGGCAAACGCCTCTAGCTTGGTGGCGCAAAAGCAGGGCGCGTTGATAGCGGTGATCTCTATGCCACTTGGCAGCGTGATGGGCTGCGCGGTTTGCAGGCCCAGCGGATACCACCGGTTGGCAAACCCCAAAATCGCTTTATCACTGGGTACCACATCCACCATAATGCCGCCACATTTCCAGCGGCAAATGGGGGCGTTTCTGCTTATATCGTTCACAAAGCCCAGCGCTCGCAAGCCGTCTTCCAGTGCATAAAAGCCTTGCCGTCCCGTCACTTGCACCACCAGGTCTACGTCGTCTGTAGGGCGAATAGCAGGCTGCATGGGGTCGGTAATCAGCAAACCAGCTACTGAGCCACCTACAAACACCAGTTTGTCCAACATGGGTTTGCCCAAGCGGGTGGCCACTATTTCTAGCAGCACCACATTCGGATCGTTGGGGTTGTTGTGCAGGCGGCTCATGCGGCGGGCTCCTGCGCCAAACGGTCTGCCAGCATAGTGCGGGCCAGCGCGCGTTCGCGTGCGCTGCCTGCGCGCAGCGCATCAAACAGCGTGAGCAGTTCATACAAAGCAGGTAATCGCAGCGCGGCAATGGGTACCAAGGGGTAAAGCGGGAACAGCGCGCACCCGCGCACCGTGCCTGCCGCATCGGGCCAAACGGGTGGCGGCTCTAGCGCAGCAGCAGGGGGCACGATGATGGCAGACAAGGGCGGGGCGGCATAGCCTGTGGGCATGCCGCGCATGACCTCGCCGCGCACTGCGGGGTACACGTAAGGCGCGCCATGCACAGCAAATTCTGCAAACGACTCACGCACCAGTACGATGGTGCCCTTGGCCGTGTGTGCGCCCAGTACGCCGTCTTTAGGTGGCTTGCGTACCAGTTGCGCCATGGATGCACGCTCCAGGCTGGCATGAATCTCTGACTTGGTCAGCGCCAGCTCGCCCGCCATTTGCTCGTAAGTGGGGGCCACAGTGACTAGCGACAGCCGCAATAGCACCACAAAATCTTGCGGCCGTAAAACGATCTGCGGGGACGATTTGCTTTTGTACATGCTTCTATTTTAGCATTTTGTTCTAAATTTGCAAACGTGAATTTATTGTTGTAACTATATGATTTATATTAAAAATTTTTAAAACATAATTTGTTCTAAAACAAAAATATGAACTATTTTATAGAAATCGCCAGCGCCACATCTTATGGATTTGCGGTGTGGTTCAATGCAGATTTTTGAAATCAGTGGGCTTGATGCTGCGGTATTGGCCGTCTTCCAGATCGTCATCGGTCTCATCGGGGTCAGCCTGCGGTCGAGCGCCGCCAATCTTGAAAAACCCTACCCCCGCCGTCCCATCGCCCACCTCGTCCTCAGTCGCCTCGCGGATGCCGGCTACTTTGAGGTGCAGGCGGATGGCGATGCCGGCCAGGGGGTGGTTGGCGTCTAGCACCACGTGCTCGGCGTAGATCTCGGTGATGGTGTAGAGCAGGTCGGCGGGGGCGTCGGGGTTGCAGCCGGGGGGCAGACCTTCAAAGCTTTGGCCTTCTTCGATTTTTTTGGGGAACTTGCTGCGCGCTTCTAAAAAGATGAGCTTGTCGATAAAGTCGCCAAACGCGTCCTCGGGCTCCAAGTGCAGGTCCAGGCTATCGCCTACTTCGTGGCCTTGCAGGGCTTCGTCGATTTTGGGCAGCAGGTCGCCACCGCCGACCAAAAATTCTACCGGCTTGTCCAGCACGTCGAGCTCTTCGCCCAAGGTGTCTTTGAGCGTCCAGGTGAGGGCCACCACGCATTGGGGGGTGATGTGGGTGAGGGGTTCGTTGATATCGTCATTCATAGGGCAGAATTGTCCCATGAATATAAAAACCCCTATCGCCTTGCTCGGCGGCATCTCGCCTGAGCTTTTTATGCAAAAGTACTGGCAAAAAAAGCCCCTCATTATCCGCGCCGCCGTCCCCGGCATGCAGCCTTTGGTGTCGCGCGATGCGCTGTTTGCCATGGCTGCTGATGAGGCTGTCGAATCTCGCCTGGTGGAGCAAAAGAAGGGCGTATGGAAGTTCAGCCATGGCCCAATCGGAGCTGCTGCAGATGAAGATGGCAGTGGCCAGCAGGCGGGCGAGAAAAAGCCCACCGCGCTGCCCCCGCTCAAGCGCGCCGACTGGACGCTGCTGGTGCAAGGCGTAGACCTGCACCACGATGGCGTGCACGATTTGCTGCAGCAGTTTCGCTTTGTGCCCGACGCTCGGCTGGACGATTTGATGATCTCCTACGCCACGCAGGGCGGTGGTGTGGGCCCGCATTTTGACAGCTACGACGTGTTTTTGCTGCAAGCCAGTGGCCGCCGCCTCTGGCGCATTGGCGCGCAAAAAGATTTGAGCTTGCGGGACGATGTGCCGCTCAAAATTCTGGCCAATTTCACGCCCACGCAAGAGTTTGACCTGGGCCCTGGCGACATGCTCTACCTGCCCCCGCGCTACGCCCACGACGGCGTGGCGCTGGACAACGACTGCCAAACCTACTCCATAGGTTTTCGCGCCCCCAGCACCGAGGAGCTGGCCAGAGAGCTGATGCACCGCGTGGCCGACGAGATAGAGAACGAAGCGCTGTACACCGACCGTGCGCAGAGCGCCACCGCCCAGCCCGGCGAGATACCGCCCGAGCTGCAAAGCTTTGCCACCCAGGCGGTCGCCAAAGCGCTGGCCGATGGCACTTTGATGCAGCAAATTTTGGGCGAATACCTTACCGAGCCTAAAAACAATGTGTGGTTTGATGCGCCTGTTCAAAATGACAAAGTACCCGCACCGGCCAAGCCAAAGAAAACCGCGAAATCAGCCCAAAACGCCAGCCCGTTCACCGCCCTGCGCCTGGACCGCCGCAGCCGCATGATGTACGACGCGCAGCATGTGTACCTCAACGGCGACAGCTGGAAGGTGGCCGGCAAAGACGCCAAGCTGCTGCGCAAACTGGCCGATGCGCGTAGACTGGGGGCTGACGATCTGGCTGGCATTAGCCCGGCGCTCAGCACCGCACTTAGCCAATTTATAGAGCAAGGATGGATACATGCCCAATGACCCACTGTCTTTGAACGATCCACTGTCCCCAAACAAGCCGTTGCCGTTTACCGAAACAGCTAACCTGGGCCAGGTGCGCAGTTCCAGCTTCGCATCACTCAGCACTGCTCAGCCACACGGGCAGGCAAGTGCTGCGGAAGGTTCACTTGCTGCGCCGTTGGCCTTATTGGACGGCAGCTTCGATGGCCGCAGTGCCTTCCAGCAGCTGGTACGCGATGCGCTGGCCACTGCCGCGCGCGAGGGCTGGCGTAGCATCACTTTGGTAGATGCCAGCTTTGAAGACTGGCCGCTGGGCGAGCGCGCCGTGGTTGAGTCCCTTGGCGCTTGGAGCGAAACCGGCCGCAGCTTTACCATTCTGGCCAAACGCTTTGACACCCTTGTAGCCAGGCACCACCGCTTCGTTACCTGGCGCGGCCAGTGGAGCCACATCATCGACGCGCGCGGCGTGCCCAGCGCTGATGCAGAGAGCTTTCCCAGCGCGATCTACAGCCCCGGCTGGGTGCTGCGCAGGCTAGACCCGGTGCGCAGCAAAGGCGTGGCAGGGCCCGAGGCGCAGCGCCGCGTGCTGCTGCGCGAAGAGATCAACGAGTGGCTAGGCAAAAGCAGCCCGGGCTTTGCGGCTACCACGCTGGGTTTGTAATGTGAAGCCCCTGGCACCGCGTAAGGCAAAGTGCCGCATAAAAACAAGCGCCGCATACCAGCGGATGCGGTGTAAAATATATGCCTAAATAGCCTCTAGCCCAATAGAATAATGCGCAAGCAGCTACTAAAAATATAGTAAACCACCATGCTAGACGCCTACGCCGTGATCGGCAGCCCGATTGCGCAATCCAAATCCCCCCTCATCCACAGCCGTTTTGCCCAAAGCACCGGGCAAGCCATGGCCTACACCCGGCTCTTGGGCACCGTGGGCGCTTTTGCTGCGGATGTAGACGCCTTTCGCGCCAGCGGTGGGCGCGGCCTGAACATCACAGCCCCATTCAAGCTAGACGCTTTTGCCTACGCCACCGACCTGAGCGAAGACGCGCAATTGGCCGGTGCCGTGAACGCACTCAAGTTTGAGGGCGGCAAGGTGCTTGCCGAGAATTTTGACGGTGTCGGCTTGGTGAACGATATCCAGCGCAACCTGGCGGTGCCACTGGCAGGCAAGCGCGTGCTGCTGCTGGGCGCGGGTGGGGCCACACGCGGCGCGCTGCTGCCCATCTTGCGGCAAAACCCCAGTGCGCTCACCATCGCTAACCGCAGTGTAGAGAAGGCGCAGGCCTTGGTGCAAAGCCAACTGCGCGCAGCGGGCAGCGTGCAGTTCTCAGCCAGTAGCTATGCGGGTGTGGCTACGCCGTACGACATGGTCATCAACGCCACCTCAGCCAGCCTGTTTGGCGAGCTGCCGCCTCTGCCAGTGGCCGCGTTTGCACCCGGCTGCTTGGCTTACGAGATGGTCTACGGCAAGGGTGCCACGCCCTTTTTGCAATTGGCTCGCACCGCGGGCGTGCAGCACCTGGCCGACGGCGTAGGCATGCTGGTAGAGCAGGCAGCAGAGGCCTTTGTGTGGTGGCGCGGTGTGCGGCCAGAGACTGCGGGTGTGATTGCAGACATCACCGTGCCTATTCTGTAAGCTTTAGCGTCAGGCTTTGTCGGTACTGTGCCACTGGCAAATGGCAGGTTCCACATACTCCAGGCCGCTGGCTTGGGAGTCTTCAAACACCAAGCTGCACTCCTCAATCTCAGCCAGCTCATAGGGCATGAAAGCATAAGGGTGCACATGCACTACCGCGTCGCTGTGCAATTGCTTGAGTAGCTCGGTCTTCGTCATGGCCAAAGCCATTTTGTCTAGCTGTGCCATACATCCTCCATCAGGCTGTGAGATAGATGGAATTTTAGGCGCTTGAAAATGCCCATACCCACTGCCGGGGTGTATCAGTTTGCTCCCAATTTGAAACTATGCATTTCGGGAAAAATGCCAACCAGCGCGGAGCTGGCGGCAATCCACGTGGTGAATTACGCCGTAATGAGCGCGCTGGCCAGCCACTCGCGGCACCAGGCGGCACCGTCAGTCTCGGGCATGGTGCCGCTGGACGCATCGTGGCACCATATGTCGCCTACGCGCTTTGCGCCCAGGCCGGATAAACGTTCGTCAAATTTTTTGCCACCGAAGCAAAAGGTTTGCAGATAGGTGCTGTCGCCCAGCGCAATGACACCATAGCGCACATGGCCTAAAAACTTGGGGTTGGTATCCAGGCTGTCATACAGCATCTGGGCGTTGTCGGGCACATCGCCCGTGCCATAGGTGCTTGAGCAGATGAGGTAGAGCGGCTCAGCATTGTCAAACGCGCTGATGTCCTGGCCATCCATCAGCACCACCTCTATCTCGTCCACCAAATCGGAGCAGTCCATCTGGATCGCTTGCGCCACATAGTCTGCGGTGCTGGTCATGGTACCGACGAGGATTTTGAGTTTGGCCATTTTGAGCGTTTCAGGGGTGAAGTAATAAGTACACGGTCAATTGTTTGAGACTTTGATTTTAGGTGATTTTGCCCGGTCGGATCAGACCATAATATGGCTACTGGAGACACCCTATGCATGGCATCACATTGATTGAAAAAACCATCCAGCGCTTCAAGGCGTTGGCTTTTGCTACTCTGACTGCCGCTTGCCTACCTGCATTTGCGCAGTCCACCACGGCCAGCTACCCCAGCCGCCCCATCGTCATGCTGGTGCCGCAGGCAGCCGGTGGCACCAACGACATTGTGGGCAGGCTGGTAAGTCAAAAACTTGGCGAAGTGCTGGGTGCGTCGGTAGTGGTAGAAAACCGGCCCGGCGCAGGTGGCAATATTGGCACCCAGGCTGCGGCCAAAGCGCCCAAAGATGGGCACACTTTGCTGATGACCATCAGCAGCAGCCAGGCGATCAACCCGGCGCTGTACAAGAACGCGGGCTTCGACCCGGTGAAAGACTTCACCCCCATTGGTTTGATAGGCGCAGTACCCAATGTGCTCTTGGTGCACCCCTCGTTTCCCGCCAAAAACGTGGCTGAGCTGGCCGTGCTGGCCAAGGCCAAACCGCACTTCTACCAGTATGCCTCAGCAGGCAATGGCACCTTGAACCATCTGCTGGGCGAGATGCTGGGCAGTATGGCAGGCATTGACTTGCAGCATGTGCCCTACAAAGGCGTGGCCCCGGCGTTGAACGATGTGCTGGGAGGCCAGCTGCCCATGCTGTTTGCCAGCCTGCCTGCGTCGCTGGCGCATATCAAAGCGGGCAAGCTGCGTGCGTTGGCTGTCAGCAGCACCGCACGCTCTCCCGTGCTGTCCGATGTGCCTACCATCGGTGAGACGGTGCCCGGCTACAGCGGTACCTTGTGGATTGGCCTGTTTGCACCTGTCGGCGTTGCGCCAGAGGTGCTGGGGCAGTTGCGTGTGGGCATGGGCAAGGCGCTGGCGGCCAAAGACCTGCGAGACAAACTGGAGCAGCAGGGCGTGGAACTGGCGGGGACGGCGGACAAGCCGGTGTCGCCCGAGCAGTTTGCCGCGCTGCTCAATGACGACATTGCCAAGTGGGCGCGTATTGTCAAATCATCTGGCGCGTCCGTGGACTGATTTGCGATAGGCAACCAATCACTGGACGCTGCCAACAAGATGCCGGGCGGGATAGCTCCACCAAAACGCAGCATGCGTGCCCAGGTGATGGAGTGTAGGTCGGTAAAACAACACGGACGCTCATCTGCCGCCCATCATGGTATCTCCACGTTGTTCGCGCAACCACTCGGTGGTCTCTGCAAGCACGGCTTCCCGACTGAGTTTGCTTGACGAGGTGGCCACAGTGACCGGGGCGTAAAACTCTCCTACTTGCAGAGTGCCTTCTTTCGAAGCTTGAAAGTACTCGGCGACTACCTTGTCACGGCCCGTGCCGTTGTTAACGAGGACAAAAGCAATCGAATAGGGATGATCGATTGAGTTTATGCCAGCTAACGCAGGCTTAACGGCCTCTGCACGCACTTCATCGCGTGTTAACGTGCTTTGAAAAGGTTTGTCCATCGGGTAGTTGATGGGCCCTTCAGCCAACACGGACAGGCTGCTAAACGCCATCAGCGATGCCACACCTGAGGTGATGGCTAAGGTTTTGAACTTCAAGTTTGTCATGATAAAACTCCAATTTTTACATCTTGTTTACTATGGATGAGGCGGGACGGCTTGCTTGCGTCCCGCCTCGGCGGTATCGGCAATCAGAGCTAATCAGGTTCCTTTTACCGAAGAACAGAGTATTGGCAGCAAATCTACAAAGCACGAGGACTGTCAGCGCAATACACTGTTGCGAATGGTGACGGTATCGCAGCAGTATTAGGTATATCCTCAAGCAGACAAAACCAATAACCGGAGTAAGCTGCCTCAGTAAACATCCATTGCAGTGTGGATTGAATGAGACCACAGCGCTTATGCACAATCATGGACAGACTTCTGTCAATGCAGGTGTTTGAAAAAGTCGTCGCCGAAGGCGGCTTCGCAGCCGCTGCCCGTGCGCTTGATTTGTCTCCCACAGCAGTCTCACGCCTGGTGAGCGATCTGGAAGAACATCTGGACACGCGATTGATCCAGCGCACCACGCGCAAGCTCTCACTCACCGAGTCGGGCAATGTATACCTGCAAAAACTCAAAGGTATTTTGCAAGATGTCAGCGACGCCGAGGTGGCGGCGCAAAACAGCACCAATGCATTCAGTGGCACTTTGCACCTGCTGGCCACCCCTATGTTGGCAGCCTATTTTTTGGCCCCTTTAGCCAATGACTGGCGTGAAAAATACCCCGAGGTTCTGTTGGACATTGGAATAGATCCTTTCTCCTATTTGCGGGTCGAGGAGTTTGATCTCACATTGATGGCTGTTGAGGAAGACTTTGATGCCAATATCGTCGCACGCGTGCTGGGCAGATCAGAGCGCTTGCTCTGCGCTGCGCCCAACTATCTCAGGCGTGCGGGCTCGCCCCAGCACCCCAATGCGTTGCAAGGTCACGTAGACTTGCGCTTTCCCTGGCATTTGGCACCTGGGCATACCAATGGGCATGCGGTACGGTTTACGCGGGTCACAGCGCCTGCAGAGGCAGTGGACGTAGAGATGAACGTGGTCCTGCAGTCGCTCAGCATTGATGTGCTGCTGCGCGCTACCTTATCGGGTGCGGGCATGTGCTTGCTGGCCAAGCATCTGGTGCAGCATTATTTGCGTGATGGAAGATTAGTGCACCTACTGCCGCAGTGGAAGGTAGGCGGCCTCACGATTTATGCGGCCTTGCCGACGCGAAAATATGTCCCGGCACGGGTCAGCGCCATGCTTGAATTTTTGACCCAAGCGGCAACGGGAGTTTTCCCTACAACCAAGCACTAGGCGTGGCTTGGCCCGTTGAAATGTTACAGACAGGAGAGCCAAAGCAGGGGACAATGGAATCCTAGCCACCCAGAGTCAGAAGGTTGCCATGGTACACAACCCCCACACGGTTTTGCACACCCGCTTACATACGCTGGTGCGGCATGTCGTCAAAACCAGCCGCATGGTTCTGCTGGTGGTGGGCTGTTTGCATGCCAAGGCCCATGTGCAAGGGGAGTTTGCGCTTAAAAAAATCCAAGCACAAAATTCTCGCAGCCTGACTGTTGCCAACCCCAAGTCCAAAGCGGTAGTTTTGTTTTTACACGGCTCAGTGATTGAAAAGCTGGATGACACGTGTGATCCTTTTGGCGAGACACCCGGCTTCTCGGTGCCAGAGGTGGTAAAGGAGTTGGCCGGTACGCAGATAGCGGGTTTGGAGGTGGTGGTGATGGCCCCCTGCCATGGCCGCGCTACCCAGATGGGCGAGCCGCTCAAGATAGACCAGCGTGTGGCCGCTATCGAGCAAACACTGCAAGAGCTGGGCCGCGCAGGGTTTGATTCGTCACGCATCTTTTTGGTGGGCCAGTCCGCAGGGGGGTGGGCTGCACTGCTACACCAAAAACGCTACCCCGGCAGCGCCAACTCCATCATCGCCTTTGCCCCTGCCTTTGCGGGCAAAAAACACTCACGTACTTCTCTGTGGCAGCAACGCCATGAAACGCAAAGCGCAGAAATTTTAGCGGCACACAACCTCTCTGCGCTTGTATTTGCCTTTGAAAACGATGCCTACAACTCGCCTGAAGATTTAGCGTTTCTGGAGCAGATTAAGGGTACAAAATTACTGAAAATGCCAGAGAAAAGCATTGCTGGTGTACCGTGCGACATACCTCTATTTGCATCCAGCCATGGCCACGCGTACCGAAAGTGTTTCAGTAGTACCCAGTCCGAGGTGTTGCAGGGCTTTCTTCGTCAGCGTTTGATCCCCGAGGACATAGTGGGACAAGACAGCAGTTTCCAAGGCAAAAAGACTGAAACTGTGGCTGTATCTGAAAAGCAATTGGAAAGTCATCGTCCAGATAAGTAAATCGTCCAATTGGCCAGCATAGAATTGCCAGTTGAACTTCAATACCCTGCCGATCTGATGACACCCACCGACATTCGGACCCTCGACACAGCCACGCTGGCCCATCTGCAAACCTGGGTCGG
>JANMTF010000203.1:0-3491 GCA_031390175.1 Polaromonas sp. | reverse complement strand
GCATTGCCTACGGCAGCGCGCACGATGACATTGGCGGTGCTGTTGACGGCCCCACCTAGTGGAGCATATGTGGACAGCCCGCCGCCGATGGCCCCACCAATGGCGGCCAGGGCCACGCCTTTCCAGTTAAAGTCGTCTTGCAGGCCGATGGCGATACCCACGGCTTGGCTGGCGATGGAGCCTGCGGCCCCGGCTACTGCACCGGCGGCGATGGTGGCGCCCAGACCCGGGCCAAAGTAGGCTGCCGCTGCCCCATAGGTCACCACCGTAACCACAATCGCCACAATGATGATCAGTATCTGCCCCAAGCCGCCACAGCCGCCGCCCTCAGCCTGCGGAGCGGGCAAGTTGGGCGTGGTGTCGCCCTGCACCTTGCTCGGGTCATAGGGCTTGAAGCTGCCGGTACTGCCTGCACCCCCCACGGCGCTGTTGGCACCGTAGTTGTGCACCGTGCCTACCCGGTTGGGGATGCTCAGGGTTTGGCCCACTCTCAAGTCAGCGTTGCTGGCTAATCCATTTGCGTCGGCGATGCGGTACCACAGGCTGCTGTCGCCGTAGGCTCCTTGGGCAATCGTCTGCAGGGTGTCGCCAGTGGCCACCTGGTAGCTGCCGGGGCTGGCGGTAGGGTAGTTGCCGTTGACGTAGGCTTGGGCTAGCGTGCCTGCGGGGCCGGTTTGGAGGACGCGTGGGTGATTGACTGGAGGGACTCGCTTGGGACTCGCTTTTACAAGCTTAATCTGTCTCTAGCCCAATAGAATAAAGGACAAGCAGCTATTTAGTTGATAGCAATTAAGTCATCCTTAGCCGCGTACCTGCATGCAGTTTGGCGCGCGCAGAGGATCGGTTTTAAATTTCACCTACGCCACTGACTCCGACGCCAATTAATGCGCGTGACTCGACTCCCAGGAATGCAAGGTGTTGATCGGCAATGCAGGCGTTTCAAAATCGACCGCCATCCCACGATGCATAGCGAGTTGGGCAAGTGCTACCGCTCGGTAATCGATCATTAGCGGGTTAAATCCTGGTGGGCCTTCAATGCTTGGCAGATCATCCATGGTTTTGTCTTTACCGCGCTGGGTGAAAAGCTTGTCTGCTTGTGCAAGTAGTTTTGCAAAATTTTCACTATCACGGTCTAAGATAGCTTGCATCATGGCGGGGTAGATGAAAAAGTACTTACTCCAAAAGTCGTCACCTTTGCCATCAGAGAATTCCATTTCAATGTTGAACCACTCGCGCTGCTGCTCAAATGCTTTTTTATCGCCTAGCGCAACCGTTGCAAACAAATACGCCACCAGATCATGAATACTGCCATGTTCGCCTTCGCCGCTAGACGTACGCAGGTCTTGACGCATGGTTATTTTGGCGAATTGCTCTGCTAGTGCCCAATCAGCGTTTAGCCAAGCTGCGGTGATTCCATGGGGGAAATCTGTGCGATGAATGGGCGTTGTGTTTATCTCACCAAGTAAATCGTAATGATTGAATGCCTCAATTGAATTCTTCGCTGCCCATTGCGCCTTACTCAGATCGTCCTTAGCTGCAACCAAGCTGCCAAAGTAGCGTAATTTAACAGCCCATGATTCGATCATGACCAGACTCAGAACAAGCCAATTATCAATTTCTCTCCATCTATTTGATTCATTGCGATTACGGATACAAATTTGGGGTATGTCATTGAGTTGATAAGCACAATCGTCAATAACAATCTTCGCGCTTTGATCTAGTTTTTCTGGCTTGTTCATTTTCTAGGCACCACTTTAAACATCCCTGTATCCGTTTTGAAGTTTGCTGACTTTGCATAACTCAGGTCGAACTGAACTAACCTATCGCTACGATTGAAAGAAGCAAAACTTTCAACCGTGCCACCTAGTATTTCGGAGCGCAAGTTGCGTGCAAAATCAACATTCTCACCACCTGATTTAATGTATTTTTCCACACGATTTAGGTTGTAGCCCTGCGAGCCTTGGCGTAGCGTGCCTTTGATCTCACTCAGCGACCCCATACTTCCACTATTTTTAGCTTCAAGGATTGCAAATTTTCCAGTGTCAGCATGTTGGAATACCAAGTCTACGCCATTATTACCGCCAAATTTCAGGTTCTCTGGCCGTAATTCGTAGCCCAAGTTTTTCATGCGTTCGTAGCCATACACAATGCCTTTTGCTT
Organism: Polaromonas sp.; assembly: GCA_031390175.1. Classification (GTDB taxonomy): domain Bacteria; phylum Pseudomonadota; class Gammaproteobacteria; order Burkholderiales; family Burkholderiaceae_C; genus JAAFIP01. The sequence goes on along the minus strand of JANMTF010000203.1, from coordinate 1,331 downwards.
CGGACAGGCGGCCTGTGTCTTTGACTGCCTCTAACAGCATGAGCCGCTGTGCGTTAGGAATATCCTTTAATCCCGCGGCGGCCAGCTCAGCGCTAACTTCTGCTCCCGTAACGGCGGCAAATTTAATCTCACCTTGCAAGGCCTTTGCTGCGCTGATGGTCAGGCCCACGCCTGCTTTGCCGATGGCATAGGCACCTGTAGCCAGTTGCGCGATGTCGCCAAATATCTGACCTTGCACCGACGCTGACTCAAAGAACTTGCCATCAGCATACAGTTTGTTGGCGGCATCTACCTTAGATCCATAGGCTTGCCCCAACACACCGGACGGGTCGTTGGCTAGCACTTTGAGACCGTCTGCCATATTGGAGAAATACTCCAGCGCTTTAGCACCAGCTTCACTTTGATAGCCTGCAATATGCGCAGTTGCGGCTACTGCTTGGTAGCCAAGCTCTGCAAACGCTTCTACGCTGGTTGCGGCGCTACTGACCAGTCCGTTTAAGAAGCCTACGCCGCTGGCGACATTGGGGCCGGCTTTGTTGATGTACTCTGGAATCTTGTCTTCCAATATCCTGGCAAGTTTCTTGGCGACGTTTTGGGCATCGTCAATCAGACCGACTTGTTGCGCCCCAGCGCCAAAGGTTTCGGCGTAGCGGTCTGCTTGTGTCCTTGGCGCATAATCTTCCTCGCTAAGACCACGAGCTTTCAAGGCGTTGTATCCAGCGTTTGCCTCACTGTTGCCGCGGGCAGTCTGTGCCCCCGAAGCAAACCGGTTCGCCTCCCGCTGGTTCTCACTGTGCGCCTCGCGCAGCTTGCCCTCCTGCACACTGGCATTGATCTGCTCACCCCAGCTGCTGCCCAGGGCGTTACCGAAGGCATCGGTGGCGATGCGGGCAATGTCGATCTTGCCGCCGCGCAGGCTGGCGGTGGTAATGCCTGCCGCTGCCCCAGACAGGGTGCTGCGGATGATGTCGCCGGTGCGCCCCAGATCGGCCATGGCACCGGTGCCTGCCCAGCGCTGGTAGTTGCCGTCTTTGTTCAAGAAGGCATTGCCTGCGTCGTCGCGCATGACGCTGTCGCCCAAGCCCTCGGACACAGCGCTGCCTACGCCTGCGCCTACGGCGGCGATGGCCACGCCCTTCCAGTCAAACTTGGCTTGCAAGCCGGTGGCCACGGCCACGCCTTGGGTCATTGCATTGCCTACGGCAGCGCGCACGATGACATTGGCGGTGCTGTTGACGGCCCCACCTAGTGGAGCATATGTGGACAGCCCGCCGCCGATGGCCCCACCAATGGCGGCCAGGGCCACGCCTTTCCAGTTAAAGTCGTCTTGC
>JANMTF010000106.1:0-8511 GCA_031390175.1 Polaromonas sp. | reverse complement strand
GCAATGTCGGCCACGGTGTAGATGCGCCCTGCAGGGACCGATGCAGCGTCCAGCACCGCCAACACATCGATCACAAGGCGGTTAAGCGTCCACGCCCCAATGGCTGCGTCCAGCTCCTGCACCCGCGCTACGCGGCCTGCGTTGGTGGTCAGTTGCGGGTCATTGGCCAAATCAGCCCGGTCAATAGCCGTCATCAGGCGCTTGAAAATGCTGTCGCCATTGCCCGCCACGATCACATAGCCATCTTGGCAGGCATAGGCATTGGTGGGCGCAATGCCCGGCAGCGCGCTGCCTGCGGCCTCGCGCACTACGCCAAAGGCACTGTACTCGGGCAGCAGCGACTCCATGCAGTTGAACACCGCCTCGTACAGCGCCACATCGATCACCTGGCCTGCACCCTTGGGCAAGCTGGCCGTGACGCTAGCGTGGCGGTGTTGCAGGGCGAGCAGCACGCCAATCACACCGTGCAGCGCGGCCAGGGTATCGCCGATACTCACCCCCACGCGCACGGGCACGCGGCCAGACTCAGCAGTCAGGTGGCGCAGGCCGCCCATGGCCTCGGCCACTACACCGAAGCCCGGACGGTCTTTATAGGGCCCGGTTTGGCCGTAGCCGCTGATGCGCAGCATGATCAGGCTGGGGTTGATAGCCAGCAAATCATCTGGCCCCAAGCCCCAGCCTTCCATGGCACCGGGGCGAAAGTTCTCTACCACTACGTCCGCCGTGTGTACCAGTTGGCGCACGATGCCCTGCGCCTCTTTGTGCCTGAGGTCCAAGGCCAGCGACTGCTTGTTGCGCGACTGGGCTTGCCACCACACCGAGGTACCATCCTTGACCAAACGCCAGGTGCGCAGCGGGTCGCCCGCACCGGGGGTTTCGATCTTGATGACTTCGGCACCAAAATCGGCCAGTGTTTTGGCCGCAAAGGGGCCGGCGATGAGCTGGCCAAGCTCAATGACTTTGATGCCCGCGAGGGCTTGGGGAGGGACTTGCATGGAAGAGGAGGTGGTCGCTTGAGTACCGCAGCGCGGGCTGTGGATAGCTGCTGATTGCGGGCGGGTTGAGAGCAGGTAGTGCGATTAGGCTTTCTTCTTCGCAGCGGGTTTCTTTTTCAGCAGCACATCGAGGTTTTTAGTGATCTCACCTTCAATTTTGTCTTTGAACGCGCCCAGTAGAAAGCCCAGCTTGGCATCCAGCACAAAGCTGTCCTTGGTCACCACCAGAGTGCCGTCTACACCGCCGCGCTTGAAGCCCACGTTGTCCGTGGTTTTGCCTTCTTCGTAGGTGCATTGCATGTCAAACTGCGCTTCGACTTGCTCGGCCCATTTGAACGCTATTTTGCGCGCCTCTGGCATGCCTAAATCGTGTTTGCGTTCAAGGTGAATATCTGCCATGGTGACTCCGGTTATCTTGAGGGAATAGTACCAGAGGCCAATGCCTCCCGGCGCTCTTTACGCGGCATGTCGGCCAGCGTTTGGCATGCCGCATAGAACTTGCGCCAACGCTCTTGGCTGCTGCCGGTTTGCTGGGCAAACAGCGCGTCAAACTGCGGCACCAGTTCGTCGTAGGCGGCTAACGCGCCAAAGCTGGCGTTGTTGGCCTTGGCTACCCAAGCGTCGTAGCCTGCATAGCCAGCCCACTGCAGTTTAAGTGTTTCGTAGTCTTGTTTAAAGACCTTCATCGCTTCTATTTTCATAGCTGCTCCCGCATTATTCTGCTGGGCTGCCGCATAAATAGCTTGTAGTTTTTTACGGGTGGCCAAGGTCAATGCCCGAAACTGGGTGCGCCGCTGGTCAAACTGCGCATACTCGGCGCGCGCCGCCTCGGAGCCAAGCTGCGCCAACCACTGCGCGCCGCCCAAGCGCTCCACCGCTGTGGCAAATGACTCGTTGAACATGGTGTCGTCTTTGGCGTAGAGCACTTGGTGCGACAGCTCATGAAAGATCAGGCGGGCCAGCTCGCCCTCTGGGTAGTTGATGAAGGTGGACAACAGCGGATCACCCCCGGCCCAGTTGAGGTAACCCAAGGTGGAGTAGGCGGGCACGCCATACACATCCACCTCCAAACCCTCTGTTTTTTTAACTTGCGCTTCGCTTTGGGCATCGGCTTCTTTGTAGTACCCACGGTAGCCCACACAGCCCACCACCGGAAAGCACCAGGTGTGCAAGGTGAGCGAAAACTCCGGTGCGGCCACCACGTTCCACACCGCAGCGCGGCGCTTCAGGTCGGCGTAGCGGCGGTAGCTGGCGTTGTCGGGCAGCAGCAGCTCGCTGGAGGCAAAATTGCGGATGCGCTGGGACAGCTCCAGGCGGCGTTTGGTGTTGTCCGACGTCGCCGCATCGTCCAGCCAGTCTTTCACCGGCTTGGCGGCGTTCATTACCGCCACATGGCCCGTGACGCTTTGCCAGTAGTAGCCCAGATTGGCGCAACCTGCCAAACCCATGGTGGCGATGCTGATCACCAGCAGTGCCAGCCACACGCTTGCTCGGCGCAACACGCCCCCTTGTTGGTAGCGTAGCGGATGGTGAAGCTTGTAGTTATAGTGGGGCACAACGCGGCAGACTGAAGAACATAGAATGGGCTAAGTGTACAAAAAACTGCGGCGCTTTGTGGGTGGTCGCTGTGTCAACTAGGGTTATGCACCGGGCGTTGTGCTCCAACGCTTTGTTTGCAGCGCTCTTTACTCCTGAAAATCTGCGCCTGCAATTGACCTATTGGAGACCCCATGCCTAAACAACCCCGCCTCTTCATCGCAGCGATGGCTGCCGCATTGGCAAGCTTGGCTGGCTGTGGCGGAGGCGCTGACGGTCTCGTCTTGAATGCCTTGAATACACCCACATGCACATCCTCAACGGGTGGCAGCGGGGTGCCGCCCACAGCCTTGGTACTGGGCTTCTTCGCAACCATTTACCAGTTGGAAGCAGGCACCATCGACGAGTTTGGTGCGTTCATTCAAACCAGCTCACTTATTTTTAAACTGGCAGCCGACGGTGTAGCCACGGTAGACGGCAACAATACTTCTGTGAGCAATACCTGCTACCAAGTCAGCAGCAATAAACTCTCACTGACTTTGGGCAACGCCAATTCGGCTGCCAAAGGCAATCTAGAGCTGCTCTCTGGTGGCCGTGCCAGCGGTACGATCAACGGCAAAGCGGTGCGCACCAAGCCGAATTAGCCGGGGGCGCTTGGTGGGACACGGTGGACGGCAGCTGACTTTTCAGGCTTGGTTTTGCAGATCACTTTCCCAGCTTACATTGCTGCAACATCCACCAAGCAATCATAGAAAACCGGGCCGCGCCCCATGTCCGTCAGGTGTTGGCTGGTGACTTCATTCACGTTGGTGCCGTGCAGGCCCAGCTTGCGCCACCAGATGCCCATGCCGTTGACCACGCCCTGGCGGGCACGCGGGCTGATGCGCGCCTTGCAGTGGTAACTGCCCCGGTCGTTGAACACGCGCACCGTTTGCCCGTCGCTGATGCCACGCTTTTCGGCATCAGCAGCATGAATTTCCAGCAGCGGCTCGCCTTCCATATCGCGCAGGCTTTTGACGTTCACAAAAGTACTGTTGAGAAAATTGCGCGCTGGTGGCGAGATCATGGCCAGGGGGTATTTGTCTGATGAACCGATGGCTTCATGGTTGGGCACATGGTCAGGCAGGCCGTCCAAGCCTTGCGCGGCCAAGCGGGCGCTAAAAAATTCACACTTGCCAGACGGCGTGGGAAAGCCGCCCTGCGCAAACGGTGCGTCGGGCACAGCCAGGGGTGCAAAGCCGTCACGCAGGAGCAGCTCGAAATCTATCTTGCCGTCAAACGCCGCGCGGCACAGGGTCTCGTCGCTATCGTGGAAACACGCTTCGTTAAAGCCCATGCGCTGCGCCAGCTCGCGGAAGACTTGTGAATTGGGCTTGGCCTGGCCCACGGGCGCAATCGCGGGCTGGTTCAGCGTCACATCGGTGTGGCCGTAGCTCAGGTGCACGTCCCAGTGTTCTAGCTGTGTGGTGGCGGGCAAGATGTAGTCGGCGTAGTCGGCGGTGTCGGTTTGAAAATGCTCCAGCACCACGGTAAACAAGTCTTCCCGCGCAAAGCCCTGCACCACTTTGGCCGACTCGGGGGCTACGGCCACCGGGTTGCTGTTGTAGACGATCAGCGCCTCTACCTTGGGGCCAAACTCGTGTGAGGCTGGGCGCAGCAAATCATTGCCAATGGTGCTCATATTGATGGTGCGCGGGGTTTTGCCTGCCAGCAGGTCGGGCCGCTGCAGCGCCGCTTTGTTCACCGGGAACATGCCCGAGCTGGACAGCAGCAGACCGCCAGCGCGGTGCCGCCAGGCGCCCACCAGTGCCGGCAGGCAGGCGATGGCGCGGGCAGCGTTGCCGCCGCCGCGCACCCGCTGCATGCCGTAGTTCAGGCGTATCGCGGCGGCTGGCGTGTTGCCATAGTCCCGGGCGAGCGAGCGAATCTGTTCCACCGGGATACCGCAAACCTCCGCTGCGCGTTCGGGTGGCCACAGCAGCGCGCGCTCTTTCAGGGCCTCCCAGCCCAGCGTGTGTTTGGCGATGTAGTCATGGTCCAGCCAGTCGTTCAAGATCAGCTCGTGCATCAGCGCCAGCGCCAGCGCCGCATCGGTGCCGGGCCGCAGCGCGATGTGGACCTGGCATTTTTCGGCGGTTTCGGTTTTGCGCGGATCGATGCAGACCACCTTGGCGCCCGCACGTTTGGCCTGCTGGACATAACGCCAGAAGTGCAGGTTGCTGGCAATCGAGTTGCTGCCCCAGATGATGATCAGCCGCGACTCGGCAAAAAACGCCACCTTCATGCCAACCTTGCCGCCCAGGGTCTGCGTCAGGGCCTCGCCACCGGCGGCGGAGCAGATCGTGCGCTCCAGCAAGGAAGCGCCCAGCTTGTTGAAAAAACGCGCTGCCATGCTTTCGCTTTGCACCAGCCCCATGGTGCCGGCGTAGCTGTAGGGAACGATGGCCTCTGGGTTGCGCGCTGCAATCGCTTGCAGCCGCCGGGCAATCTCGTCGAGGGCGCTGTCCCAACTGACCGGCTCAAACCGGCCCGAGCCTTTGGGCCCGGCGCGCCTGAGCGGCTGCAGGATGCGCTCCGGGTGGTAGCTGCGCTCGGTATAACGCGAAACCTTGGTGCAGAGCACGCCGCCAGTTTGCGCGTGATCGGGGTTGCCCTGCACCTTGAGGGCCACGCCATCTTCCACGGTGGTGATCAGCGCGCAGGTGTCGGGGCAGTCGTGCGGGCAGGCGCCGCGCACCTGGATGCTGGCTGACGCGAAACTGACGCTAGGGGAGATGCGGATGGCGGAGGGCATTGTTTGGAACTATATTTTCTTACAAGGAGACGACCCTGAACTGACCCGAATGGCAGCCAGTCGGGTCAACCATTATGAAAACAATTCAGAGCTTGGGGCAGACGCTGATCGTAGCGGCCCTGCTGCTGACAGGTGCGCTTGGCCACAGCCAGGACGGGGTGAGCAAGACCGCCATTGTGCTGGGGCAGTCGCTGGCCCTGACCGGACCGGGTTCGGCGCTGGCCCAACCCTTTCACCAGGGGGCGAAACATTACTTTGACCGCTTGAACGCCGGCGGTGGTGTCAATGGCCGCAAGATCGAGCTGGTCACGCTGGACGATAGGGGCAACCCGGCCAACACCCTGGCCAACACCAAAAAACTGCTGGACCAGGGCGTGCTGTCGCTGTTCGGTTTTTATGGCTCTCCCCAGGTCACGGCGGCCTACCCGCTGATCAAGGACGGCGACGTGCTGCTGTTTGCGCCCATGTCCGCAGCCGACGAATTCCGTGGCGCCCTGTATGGCAACGTGTACTCGATACGTCCCGGTTATTCGGAAGAATCGGCCGCCATCACCCGGCATGCTGAAACCCTGGGTGCCCGCAAGCTGGGCATTCTGCACGCCACCGATGGCGAATCCCTGGCAGCGCTGGAGTCGGCCGAACGCACCATGACCAGCATGGGTGCCAACCTGCTGGTCAAGTCTGCAATCAGCAGCGGCAGCGTGGCCAACAGTGTGGACAAGGTCATGGGACCCAAGCCGGAATCCATTTTGGTGATCGGCGACTTTTCAGTGGCGGCCAACGTGGTGCGCGAGTTGCGTGCCAAAGGGTTCAGAGGGCCGATTTACGGCTTTTCCAACACCGGCGAAAGCCTGCTGGCCGAGCAACTGGGCCCGGCTGGCGCTGGCGTGGTGGTGGTGCGTGTCGTGCCCAAAAGCGACAGCAGCCGCGTGGCCGTGGTGCGTGAGATGCAGGCCGATGCGGCCGCCGCCAAGCTGGGCAAGCCCAACGTCTACATGCTGGAAGGTTACATTGCCGCACGCGTTTACTCTGAAGCCTTGCGACGCATCCCCAAGGACCCGACGCGGGCCAAACTCAGGAAAGCGGTCGAGGGGCTGGACGAAGTCAGTGTGGGCGGTTTTCGCGTTCATTTCACCGAAGACCGGGTGGCGTCCAAGCTGGTGGAACTCAGTTTGATCGACTCGCAGGGGCGGGTGCGCGAGTAGAAGCATCACTACTGAGGCCGGTTTTCGGATGGATGTAGGAGAGAACCTGATGGATATCAGGCATGGATCTGGCTATGGTGTCATTCCATGGCGGCAACCGCCGCCATGAACCACTTTTCAGGGAAGCACTCATGAAATCATCTCGCCTCCTGAGGCAAACCCTGGTTGTGGCGGCTTTGCTGCTGGTCAGCGCTGTCAGTTTTGGCCAGGATGGCGTGAGCAAGACCAACATCGTGCTGGGGCAGTCCCTGCCTCTGACCGGTCCGGGTTCGTCGCTGGCCAAGCCCTTCCATCAGGGCGCCAAGATGTACTTTGACCGCGTCAACGCGGCCGGCGGCATTCATGGTCGCCAGATCGAACTGGTCACACTGGATGACGAAGGCTACGGGGCGACCACGGCGGCCAACACACAAAAACTGCTGGCGCAGGGTGTGTTTTCCCTCTTTGGTTTTTATGGCTCCCCTCAGGTCACCACGGTTTACCCGTTCATCAAGAACGGCGAAATCGTGCTGTTCGCGCCCATGGCTGCCGCCGATGAATTTCGGGGCCCTCAGTACCCCAACCTTTATTTACTGCGCCCCGGCTATTCGGAAGAGGCCGCAGCAGTGGCCAAACATGCTGAAACCCTGGGGGCCCGAAAATTTTTCATCCTTTACGCTGGCGATAGCGAATCCCAGGCGGCGCTGGATTCGGCAACACGGGTCTTCACCAGTCTTGGCGTCAACCTGTTGGGCAAAGACACCCTGGGTTCGGCTGGTCTGGCGGCCACCGTCGAGAAGGTGCTTGCGGCCCGGCCTGAATCGGTTCTCCTGATCAGTGATTCCGTTGCCGCTGCGCCTGCGGTGCGCGCCCTGCGGGCCAAGGGTTTCCGCGGGGCTATTTACGGTTTTTCCAACACGGGTGAAAGCCTGCTGGCCGAACAACTTGGCACGGCAGGAGCCGGCGTGGTGTTGGCGCGTGCGGTACCAAAAAGCGACGGTAACCGTGTGCCCGTGGTGCGCGAGTTGCAGGAGGACGCGGCCGCCGCGAAGCTGGGAAAACCCAATGTTTATATGCTGGAAGGCTATATTGCCGCGCGGGTGTATGCCGAGGCATTGCGGCGCGCCGGCAAAGAGCCCACGCGGGCCAAACTTAAAAAGGCAATTGATGGGCTGAACGAGGTCAGCATAGGCGGTTTTCGCGTTCACTTCGCCGAAGACCGTGTGGCCTCCCGCCTGGTTGAGCTCAGCCTGATTGATTCGCTCGGGCGGGTCCGGGAATAACAGCGCCTTGCAACGCAGGGACGCAGAAGGTAACGCCCAACCCCCAACGCCCGCTGGAACCCTCGCAGATGTCGACGGCAGCACACTTCGCAGGGCTGACGTTGTTGGGCTGTGGCCAGAGGTGGCAGCCAAGGGGCACGGGTGGGGTTTTCTCACACGACACTCGCAGCAGGCAGGCCGGTCCGGGCTGACCAGTCCCTCGGACTGCTACCGAGGCGGTTATGCTTGAACCCGACCACGCGTACCTGGTCTTTGCCCCCAACCCCATCCGCTTCTTTCCTCTCATGCACTCCTTGCCCAGTTTCGTCACCCTGATGCGCCCGCACCAATGGCTGAAAAACGCCTTTGTATTCGCCGGCCTGGTGTTCAGCGAGACCTGGGGCGATGGGCCTGTGATCATCAAGGTGCTCAAGGCCTTCGGGGCATTTTGCTGCTTTTCCAGCATGGTCTATATCTTCAATGACTGGCAGGATCGCGCGAGCGATGCGCGGCATCCGGTCAAGCGGCTCAGACCGATGGCCAGTGGCGCGGTGCAGCCGCTTCCTGCGCTGGTGTTGGCCTTGCTGCTGCTGGGCGGGGGGCTGGCGCTGGCAGCCGGAAACCTGTCCCTGCTGGTTCTTCTGGGTATTTACCTGGTGCTGAACCTGGCTTATTCCTGGCGCCTCAAGCAGGTGCCGGTGGTGGATGTGTCCATCATCGCCTCGGGCTTCATGCTCAGG
>JANMTF010000083.1:0-31239 GCA_031390175.1 Polaromonas sp. | reverse complement strand
GAGAGTCGTGCGGATGTCGCAAAGTTTACAGCGCAAGCGCACGCTGTGGGCATTAGCCCTGCAACGCGCTCAGCAATGGGGTACATTGACCCCAAATACCGGAGACAGAGATGAAGATTTTTCCCATGCTGGCAAGTAGTGCCCTCACACTGGCTTTGTGCGTACCCGTCCAAGCGCGCATCACGCGCATCGTGATTGACGAGACCATTCCTCTGCCCGCTGCCGCAGGCAGCATGCCCTACGAGCAAGTAGCAGGCCGCGCCTTTGGCGAGCTAGACCCCAAGTTGCCAGGCAACGCCATCATCCAGGACATTTCCCTGGGCCTGGACGCTGACGGCAAGGCGCGCTATGTGTCCAGCTTTGTCATCTACAAACCCGTGGATATGGCCAAGGCCAGCGGGCTCATGTGGCATGACGTGCCCAACCGGGGCCGGGTGTACCCATTTGCCCCGCAAGAGCAAGCGTTTGGCGACATCATGCTGGCCAGCGCCTGGCAGGGCGACAACAGCGGCGCCACGGCAGTGCGCCCAAAGGCCAGCGCGGCAGGCATGCAGTTTTTGCAAGTGCCTGTGGCGCGCGGTGCGGGTGGCACACCCATTACCGGTGAGGTGCTGGGGCGCATTGTCAACCGCTCGGGCGCAGCTTCGCAGGGCCTCTTGGTGCAAACCAACCCGGTGCCCTACAAGCCAGTGAGCCTGGATACCAGCAAGGCAAAGCTCGTTTCACGCGGTGGTGAAAACCAAAACGGCGAAGTGACAGACGAACGTGTGATTGCATCCACCGACTGGGCTTGGGCCAAGTGCGACGCGGCCAACCCCTTCCCCGGCACGCCGGACGCCACGCAGATTTGTTTGAAAAACGGCTTCGATGGCAATCGCCTCTACCAAGTGGTCTTCACCGCTGCCGACCCGTATGTACTGGGCATGGGCTTTGCAGCCTTCCGCGATGTAGCAGCCTTCTTTAAAAAATCCGCCGCTGACGACACTGGCACGGCCAACCCGATAGCGAAGGCGGTGACCCACAGCATCACACGCGGTGTGTCGCAGTCGGGCAACTACCTGCGCGGCTGGTTGCACTTGGGCTTTAACCAGGCCGAGGACGGCACGCAGGTGCACGACGGCCTGTGGCCCATCATCGCCGGGCGGCGCATTGCGCTGAACTTTCGCTGGGCGCAACCCGACGGTGTGCTGGAGCTGTACCAAGCCGGCAGCGAAGGCCCGCAGTGGTGGCTGCCGCACGCTGACCCGGTGCGCGGCCACCCGGCAGCGGGCATCTTGGACCGCTGCACCGCCACGCGCACTTGCCCCAAGGTGGTGGAGCATTTTGGCTCTGCCGAGGTGTGGGCACTCAAGCTCACACCCGAGTGGGTAGGTACCGATGGCAAGGCCGACTTACCCTTACCCGACAGCGTGCGGCGCTACTATATTGCCAGCAGCAACCACAACGGTGGCGCAGGCGGCTTTGACACCAGCCTGCCTGGTGTAGGCTTGGCCAAACCGGGTCTCGCCTGCCCCGGCAACAACTTTGGCCCCGCTATGCTGCCCGCCAACCCCGTGCCGCACACGCAAACGGTTAACGCCATTCGCGTGCATTTTCGCAGTTGGGTGATGACGGGCAAAGCGCCACCACCCAACCGCTACCCCACACTAGCGCAGGGCTTGCTGGCCCCCGCCAATAAAGCGGCGTTGGGCTTTCCCACTCTACCCGGTCTGCGCACCACGGTGCCCGAGGCCGACTTCATCATGCCCGTGCATGACTACGACTGGGGCCCGCAATTCAACAACGTAGACGGCTCAGGCATCGCGTCCAACGCACCGCCGCGCATCAAGCAAGTGCTGCGCATGCTGGCCCCCAAGGTCGACGCCGACGGCAACGAGCTGGGCGGCGTGCCCGTGGTGCTGCTGGACGCGCCGCTGGGCACCTACCTGGGCTGGAATGTGACGGCCAGCGGCTTTCACAAAGACCAAATCTGCAACTACGCAGGCGGCATGATCCCCTTTGCCCGCACCGCGCAGGAGCGCCAAGCCAATAACGACCCGCGCCCCTCATTGCAAGAGCGCTACGGCAACCTCGAAGGCTATGTGGCTGCAGTGCAAAAGGCGGCAGACAACGCGGTGGCGCAAGGCTTTTTGCTGCCTGTCGATGCGACTGCGTTAGTGAAGGCGGCGCAGGCCAGCGCGGTGCTGAAAGCGCCCGCACTCGCGCCCCTGCCGCCTGTCACCTCAACCCCTGTCCCCTCAACCCCTGTCACCTCAACCCCTGTCCCCTCCGTCCCTGCTCCCGCCCGCGTCCTCGCACCCATCTAGGAGAACCCTATGACCTTTCTCAAATCTCTGTTCCACACCGCCTGCTGCGTGGGCCTTACCCTCATGGCCCTCACCACCCAAGCTGCAGACTTCCCCGCGCCCAAAGAAGGCAACTGGGTCGTCAAAGACTTTCGCTTTCACACCGGCCAGGTGCTACCCGAGCTGCGCCTGAACTACACCACAGTAGGCGACCCGAAAGGCGAGCCCGTGCTGGTGCTGCACGGCACCACCGGCTCCGGCATGGGCATGCTCAACCCCGGCTTTGGCGGCGAGCTGTTTGGCGCAGGCCAGCCGCTAGACGCCAACAAATATTTCATCATCCTGCCCGACGCCATCGGCACTGGCAAGTCCACCAAGCCGTCGGACGGCCTGCGGGCAGCCTTCCCCAAATACAACTACGACGATATGGTGGACGCGCAATACCGCCTGGTCACCGAGCACCTTGGCATCAAGCACCTGCGCCTGGTGATAGGCAACTCGATGGGCGGCATGCAAACCTGGATCTGGGGCACCAAGCACCCCGGCATGATGGACGCGCTGGTGCCCATGGCCTCCCAGCCCACCGAGATGTCCAGCCGCAACTGGATGCTACGCCGCCTGATCACCGACTCCATCAAAAACGACCCCGAGTGGCAAGGCGGCAACTACACCACCCAGCCCCGCAGCGCGCTGTTTGCCTCAGTGTTCTACGGCCTGGCCACCAATGGCGGCAACCAAGCCCTGCACAAAGCCGCCCCCACCCGCGCCCAGGCCGACCGCATCCTGGACCAACGCCTGAACGCCAAATACACCGGCGACGCCAACGACCACCTCTACCAGTGGGACTCGTCCCGCGACTACAACCCCGCTCCGAGTCTAGAGCGCATTCAGGCGGCTCTACTGGCCATCAACTCCGCCGACGATGAGCGCAACCCACCAGAGACCGGCACGCTGGAACGCGAGATCAAACGCGTCAAGAGCGGCCGCATTTATTTGATCCCAGGTAGTGAACTAACGGCGGGGCATGGCACCACGGGGCAGGCGAAGTTTTGGAAAGCGCAGGTCGCGGAGTTGCTGCAGAGCGCGCCTAGGTTGGGGAAGTAATCTCGCTCTCGTTCGTTTTGGCGCGCCCCCGATTGCGCTGACCCATACACCCGTTCGGGCTGAGCCTGTCGAAGCCTACACGTTGTACTGGAACGCGCACGGCCCGGCTTACGATGTCAAATATGCGCGAGACGTTGAACCGTATCAGGGTACCTGGCTGCCAATTGAAGCAATCGGCGCGCTGCACCACTAGGCTGTGCGCGGCCTTGCTCCCAATTTTCTAGTGTGCGGCGCGACACGCCCATGGTTTTGGCAAACTCAGCCTGGCTCATGCCCGACTGCGCCCGTGCTGACATGAGTTCCCAATGCGCGCCCGTCAGCACCTCGTCTTTTTCAACGGTGCCATCCGAACGCTCAATACGCCTGCTCACTGTTCCGTCTTTTTGCGTTTCAAAGACAGTGCGGCGCGCCCAGCCCCCAGCCTTCATTTCGCGCACAGCAGCCAGCAGCTCGGCGCCGATGTCACGCGGAGGCATCTTTTTTAAAATAGTGGTTTCAGCTTTACGCACGGTCTAACTCCTCTTTCAAGGTTTTCAATACATGTCCGGGGATGCTGTCCCGCTCACTCTTCGGGTAAATGGTCAACATCCAAATTTTGCCGTCCTGCGTCTTGAGGTAATAGCACACCCGAACTCCACCCGACTTGCCAGTGCCCTGGCGTGCCCATCGCAGCTTGCGCACACCGCCCGATCCACGCACTATGTCGCCGGTTTCTGGCTGCTCACAGAGAAACGTTTGTAGCTCAGCATATTCATCGTCACCCAGTAAATCCGCCAAGTGGGCAGTAAAAATAGAGGACTCGATGAATTCAAAACGCATCAAACAATTATACGCTTTATGCGTATATGCAAGCGGCTCCACCATGCATGCCCAACCAGCAATCAATGGCCGCCCCAGCTATCCCCGCACCTACCGGCACTCTGGAGCGCGAGATCAAACGGGTAAAGTAAGAGTAATGGGAGTAATGGGGTCAGACACCGTTTTGCACCACTACACCTGCGACATACCACAGCGTAGCCGAAATAGCATTCTTTAATAACATTTTAGGCCGCCAGCCCAATAAAATATTGCGGGAAAAGCTGCTGAATTCATAGCGCACGCTGGAGCGCTAGAGGGTCGGAGCGCTAGGAGCGTTGGAGGTTCAAGTCTCCCATTTCCCAAAACACAAAGGCGTAACTGGATCCAAATATCATTTATCCGAGTTTGCGTACGCTTTTGCGCTCCTTGTTGGGCGCGAGGTGGGTTTGTCTTCTGGCGTGATAAACCTAATGGACTGCTTGGTTTGCTAGAGTTCAGCTCAGTGGCGCACATTGTTGCTCGCCGCGGCTGGCCTTCAAACTTGAGGTTGCAGATTGCAACCTCAAATTGGGAAACCGTTCATCATGCGGGTGGAGCTTAAACCATGCAGTGCGCATGCCAGTGCGCAGTATTGCACCCTGTTCGCTATGTTTTAAATAGCTTTTTGCGCAATATTCTATGAGGCTACAGCTCAATTGATCATCTAGCACGGTGGTTAGTCTGGATGGATGAGGGCTTCATTTAGGCAAAGTTTTTGAAGGTTGACAACAAATTTATTTGTTAGTACAATAAATGCGTGTACACCGTTATCGAATCACCTGAGTTTGTCGAATGGTCAGCCAAGGTGTGGAGTGACGAAGAGCGGATGGAATTTATTGACTGGATTAGCGACAACCCGCTGGCTGGCGAGGTGATCCCCGGTGCTGGGCCTTTGCGCAAGGTGCGTTGGAAGCGGCAAGGTATGGGCAAGAGCAGTGGCGCGAGGGTGATTTACTTCAACCGCTTGGCTAACGGTGAGATTGCGTTGCTGCTGGTGTATGCCAAAGCGAAGTTTGACAACTTATCCGTTGCATTTTTAATTAAGCTGAAGGAGCGTTTTGATGAAAAAATCTAAACCCGTAGTTGACCCTGAGATGGCCGAGTTTGAAGCGGCGTTGTTGCGTTCTATCGACCAGGTGCAAGCAGGTAAGGGGCGTGTGACCACGCCTGAGCAAATCATTGCCCGGCGCGGTCGCCCGGTGGGCACCGTCAAAGCCGCACCAAAGATAGCCACCACCATTCGGCTTTCGCCGGATGTATCAGCCGCATTTCGCGCCACGGGTACGGGTTGGCAAACGCGCATTGATGCCGCGCTGAAAGACTGGCTGCGCACGCATTCACCGGTTTGAGATGCTTTTATGAGGCATGGTGACCCTGAAGTCACTACAAATTCAATAGCTGCTCCCGCATTATTCTATTGGGCTACTGCTTGATTGGCATGTTAAAAACGGGCTCACAATGGTGTTTGTGCGAATTTGGGTCTCAAGGGGCGGTCGAAAGGACCTCGCAATGAAGCAATTATTTAGCGGCCATCGCACTGCCGACAACCCATCAGGCCCGTCACTGCGCCTTTGCGGCCAATTTCCGGCACAAGATCCGTTCGGTTAAACGTCTTTCCGCAGACCTTCTCCCATGCCTTGATCGTCACTTCGGCAGTCACCTTGTGCAGCTCAAAATCGTGGTACATGAGGTGTTTGACCAAAGCACCCTTGAGACGGAACTTGTCCTCTCCAATTCCAAAGAATTGATTGTCACAGTCGAAAAGAAGTGTCGAATCAAGCTGGTCGTAGCCGTCACGCGTGTCTGACCATTCAATCTTGACGTGTGCTTCCCTGATGTCGGTATTCATGCGGACATTTCGGTTTTGGACGACTGACGCAGTGTCAAGCGAAAACCTTCCTTGCGCTTTGTAGCCCAAGTCAATCCAGCGTTCATCGGCCAAGGCCGTCTGGGCTGCGAGCAACACAAAAATTGCTGCCAATGTATTCATGATAATCATGGCTCACCCGAGGGGGAGTAGAGCCCGACGACGTGTGCCACTATCGTGGGCCTGTCCCACGCTTTAGTCTGTACGCCAGCAAACTTAAGCGATGCGCCTTTAGCCACTGATGCAACCAAGCCCATCGGACTGTCCCATCCGAAGGCCAAGTATGAGGGTCCCAGCTTGGTAGCGCGCGGGCTATTGCGCACTATCGAGGCCACGGTGGTGCCATGCAGTGCGCCTGCCAGCACGCATTCGTGCGCCATGTTCGCTACATTTTGAATAGCTGCTTGCGCATTGTCAGTGGAAAACACGAAGTTGACGGATATAGCGTTTTCTATTGATTTTATTTAATGTTCAATGTAATATTAGTATTCGTAAAAACGCATTGAACACATTAAACATAATGAGCGAAAACTTCATTGAGCACAGCGAGAACCAAAACCGCCAGTACATTGATGCGCAGGCGCTGGTGAGGGCGCATACGCTGGCGATCAAAGCGTCTCGTGAGGTTCGCGGCTCGATGATTTGGCGGGAGTTGCGGGGTGTTCGCTATCTTATTCGCACCAGTGCAGCAAGCGCCCAAAAGACCATTGGACCCGATAGCGAGGTGACGCGAAAAATTTATACCGACTTCATGGAGCGGAAAAAAGCCTCGGTGGAGCGCGTGAAAACGTTGTCGGCGCGCATGCTGGAGCAACGCAAACTCAACAAAGTCTATCGCCTGGGCCGAACGCCCAATGTGGTGGTGAAAATACTGCAATCTCTCGCTAGTGCAGGGTTGGCGGATAAGTTTTTAACCGTGGGCACGCACGCCATGTACGCGTATGAAAGCGCCTGCGGGGTCATGGTGGTTCCTGATGCGTTGGCTACGAGGGATTTGGACTTGCTGTTTGACTCACGCAAACGGCTGGCTTTTGTGAGTACCCTGCAAAAGCTGGACACCTCATTGATCGGTGTACTGCGCAAGGCTGACCCGAGCTTTGAGGTGATGCGGGGTCAATTGCAAACCGCCGTCAACAACGATGGCTTTGAGGTGGATGTGATCAAGCGCATAGCCACTGAGGGTGACCCGCATCCGCTGTGCATGTCTGATGATGAAAATGTTTTTTGGGCGGTGCAAGTGCCCGCAGACCAAGAGATGCTGTCGGGCCGATTGTTCGAGCAACTGGTGGTGTCTACATCGGGTGAAATGGCCACCATGCGCACGCTGCACCCGCTGGACTTTGTGCGCATCAAGCAAGCGCTTGGCAACAAGCCCCAGCGAGACGCGCTCAAGCGGCCCAAGGACTTGTTGCAAGCCAAGCTAGTGCAGCAGCTTTGGAGTGAATGGCTTTGCCACCGCCAAGACGCTATTTGAAATGCGCCAAATAATGAAGCAGTGGGGCAGGTCTTGCACTACAGTGTTTCGCACCCCGTTTGCTACTAATACATGAGCTGTTTGCGCTGTATTTCATTGCGCGACAGCCGGAGTCATGCCTTCTCTTTTTTCAGAACAAAAAAATACGCCACCTAAGTCCTTAGCCTTCAAGCGCTGGAGTTCTGCGAGCTAGTCGCACATTGCGACTAGCTTACCGCACGCAGTCTGCGCTCATTTGTGCGGGAAGCCTTGACCGCCGTGGTCTACTTTGCTGCACTCACTGCTTTGCCCTTGGGTTTCACCGCGTTCTGCGGATGCACAAAACCAATGATCCGCTGATGCGCCTCAGGTGCGGCCAGCAACTGGCCCGTGGAATCAATCAACTCACCAATCGCTTGGTCATGCTTGCTTACCTTGCGCTCTAGCAAATGCAGCTTATTCGGCAGCTCCCGACTCGTCGCCAGCATGCTGCGCAGCTCCACAAAGGCCTGCACCACGTAGATGCTCAGCTCGGTGGCTCGTGGGCTGTTAAGTACCATCGATGCCATGATGGCACCATGGTCGGTAAACGACAGTGGAGCGTAGCGCCGTCCGCCATGGGTAGCTTTCAAACTTGAGATTGCAGTTTGCAAGCCCAAATCGGCAAACTGGCCGTCTGCCAGCGGGAACATAAATCCCGCCGGAAAGCGTGCCAAGTTCCGATTGACTTGTTGGTTAAAGCGTTTGGGTATTTCACCATACACAGCTTTTAAATCGGTATCCAATATAACCCGATGGCCGCGCTACTGTGGTGCAGTGCAGACGCCACTATAACGACGCAAAGCCAATCTCTCACACCCGCTTTGCTACCATTGCATCTTTTCACCCCACAAGAAGCACTCCCATGGCGCAACACAACCGTTTTTACCTCGCTGGCGTGATGGGCCAACCTGTGATGCATTCGCGCTCGCCGATGCTGCACAACTACTGGTTTGCGCAGCAGGGCATGGCAGGTACGTATGTTCCGCTCGCCATCAAACCTGAGGGCTTGGCTGCGGCCTTGCGCGCTTTGCAGCCGCTGGGGTTTTCGGGCTGCAACCTGACGATTCCGCACAAGCAGGAGGCGATGAGGATGGTGGACGAGGTGGATGCGGCGGCGCGCAAGATTGGCGCGATCAGCTGCGTGACGGTGCGTGCGGATGGCACGCTGCTGGGCAGCAACAACGATGCGTTTGGCTTTATCCGCAATGTGCGCGAGGCGCAGCCTGCCTGGCGCGCGGATGCGGGGCCTATCGTGGTGGTGGGCGCAGGAGGTGGCTCGCGCGCGGTGTGCTACGGGCTGATGCTGGAGGGGGCTAAAGAGATTCGGCTGGTGAACCGCAATTTTGAGCGGGCGCAGGGCATTGCACAAGACTTTGGCAGCCCCATCCAGGCCTACCCCTGGGAGCAGCGCCACAACCTGCTGGCGGGCGCCGCCATGGTGGTGAACACGACCAGCCAGGGCATGGTGGGGCAAACGCCGCTGGACATTGAGCTAGACAAGCTGCCCACCACAGCGCTCGCAGCAGACATTGTGTATATCCCGCTGGAAACGCCTTTCCTCGCCGCTGCGCGCCTGCGCGGCAACCCCACGGTTAACGGGCTGGGCATGTTGTTGCACCAAGGGCCGCTGGCGTGGAAAGCGTGGTTTGGGATTGAGCCAGCGGTGACTAAAGAGCTGCGCACATTGGTAGAGAAAAGCCTTTAAACCGCTTTGGCAACAGCTTCGGGCTCACGCGCCAGCAGAGTAATGGCTAGAATGCAAACATGAACTTCACTTTGACCGTGCCAGACACCTTGCCCGATGTCCTGCAAGTCTCCAGCGGACAGTTTGCCGCACTGGCCAAGCAAGCCATGGCGGTGAAGCTGTTTGAGTCTGGCAGGCTTAGCACGGGGCTGGCGGCGCAGCTATGCGACCAAACGCGGGTAGAGTTTTTGCTGTCTTTGCCGCAATGGGGTGTGGCCCAGCTATGCTACCCCGCCAGCGAGCTGGCGGCTGATTTGGCGAATGCGTAGCCATCCGGTCACTGCTTAACTGCTTAGCTGTGCAGGCATGCATGTCCAGCGGCATCGTTTTAAATACCTCCCCTACGCTTGCGTTGATTGCGGCGCTTGGCAGTTTAGAGATGCTGGCTCAAATTTATGAGCGCGTTTTATTTAGCGACATGGTAGTACAAGAAATACGCCAAGCAGGGTAGCAAGGTTTTGGCGTGCTGGCCTTTGACCAGGCCTTGCAAAAAGGCCCCCCCTTCGAGCAGCATTCCTTGGCGCAGCCGATGGCTGCTTGGCTGACTGCCGCATTGGATGCGGGTGAGGCATCGGTTATCGCACTGGCGCAAGAGCAGAAAGTGTCGCTGGTATGCATAGACGAGCTGGCAGGGCGACGTGTGGCCAGGCTGAACGGCTTGCAACTCACCGGATCGTTGGGCATATTGTTGAAACTCAAGGCTCAAAATCATATTCCGCCGATCACGCCGTGTATCGCGCGTATGCGGGCGCAAGGTATTTGGCTTTCTGCTGAGTTGCGCACACAGGCCTTGGCACTTGCAAACGAATAGCTGCGCCTACCTGCTTTCACACCTGCTGGCTGCCAAAGTAAACGCTGCAGTTTTAATAGCTGCTCTCGCAATATTCTATTGGGCTACAGCTCGATAGACACCTTAAAAACGCACCCAAGTCGATGCACTTTCGGGTTTTTGGCGAATTTTCTGGCTCCCAGAGGCATCAAAACGCTCCAACAACAGTTGTTTTGACCGATTCTTTAGTTATCAATTGGGCTGTAGCCTAATTGAATATTGCGATAGAAGCTACGAAATACATAGCGCACATTTTCTTTGGAGCTGGCTGTCGCGGCCAACGCGGCTCGAAAGGCGATTGATTTCGAGCTACGAAGTCGCCGGACACTGCGCAAGTGGGGTCAGAGCAAAATTTCGTTATGGCGTTTCGCGTTCAGACGAGATGGTCTTCCTGAATTTTGATCTGACCCCATTTGCTTCTCTTTTTTTCGCGCCTTTCGCGGCCGGAAGTCCTCCCCGCCCTCAGACTACTTCAGCTTCGCCATAAAGTGATCCCAAGCGCGCTTGAACAGCGCCTCGTTCCACAGCTTTTCTTTGCACATGGCCATCTCGTGGTCGGTGAAGACGTAGGGCTTGCCGACCTGCAGGGCCATGTACTGGCGGTAGGCGTTGTCTTCCATGTAGTTGGCCAATACAAAGGCTTCGACGATGGTTTTACCAACTGTGACGCCGCCGTGCGACTTCATCAGCGCGGCGGGGCGCTGGCCCAGGGTGGCGGCCAAGCGGTCGGCCATGGGTTTGTTGTTGATGGAGTTGGGCGAGTCGAGCACGGGCATGGGGTACAGCAGGCTGCCCTGGGCGTATACGGGCAGGTAGTCCAGGCCCGCCATGGTGAGGAAGGTAGACCACTTGGGATGGGCGTGCACGACGGCCTGCACATCCGGGCGGGCGCGGTAGACGCCAGCGTGCAGGTGGAACTCCAGCGGCGGCTTGCCGTTGCCTTCCAGCACATTGCCTTCCATGTCGATGTGGCAAATGTCGGCCACAGTGAGGGCGCTACGTTGGCAGGAGCCGACGTTGATGTACATGCCGCGCTCGGTGCGGATGCTGGCGTGGCCGTTGTAGTCGATGATGTCGGACTGCTCCAGCATGCGGATGCAGTCGGCGAGTTGTTGTTTGATGTCGATCTCGGTCATAAAGGCTCCTACCAGTTAAATTGTTTGCGCACCTGCGCGCGCCACAGCTCCCAGGCGCGCAGGGCGGCGTTTTGGTTCACTGCGTCGGCCAGTCGGCCTTCTTCGCTGTCGAGTGCGGCCATGGGCTCGCCATCGGCTAGCGCTACGGTCCAGTGCTGGATGCGGGCATTCACCTCGGTGTACACAGCGCGAAAGACGGCGGTTTGCAGGGACGCACCGCAGGCCACGCTGCCGTGGGCGCGCATCAGGCAGACATGCTTTTTGCCCAGCACCTGGGCCAGGGCCACGCCTTTGTCGCCATTGCCCACCAGCATGTCGGTGGCGCCAAACTTTTCGCGGATGTCAAACACGGGCACGCCCTCGGCCAGGAAGGCGGCGTTGTGGAACATAGCCTGCATGGGTTGCTTGACATGGCCGAAGGGCACGACGGAGGGTGAGTGGCTGTGCACCACCGACATCACATCAGGCCGAGCCTTGTAGATCTCGCCGTGGATAAAGCGCTCTAAAAAGCTGTTGCGGCCGTTGGCGTTGCAGGGCTGGCTGTCCAGGGTGTACTCGATGATGTCGTCGGGGGTGACCAGTGCGGGCGCGACCGAGCGGGCCATCAAATAGCGGTGGGGCGCGCTGGGGTGGCGCATGGACACGTGGCCAAAGCCGTCCATCACGCCTTGGGCTACCAGGATGTGGCCAGCGGCAGCCAGGTCGCTTAGCAGCTCGCTGGCCACTGCGCCGCCGGAGAGAGGTGTGCTGTCTGTCATGGTTTTTTTAATTTGCAAAAAGAAATTAAATGACGATCTTGGTCATGATGCCTGCGGGGAAAATATCCTCGGGTGTGAACTGGCGATGAGCGA
This sequence comes from Polaromonas sp., assembly GCA_031390175.1. Taxonomy (GTDB): domain Bacteria; phylum Pseudomonadota; class Gammaproteobacteria; order Burkholderiales; family Burkholderiaceae_C; genus JAAFIP01. The sequence continues at coordinate 19,091 of JANMTF010000083.1, read as the reverse complement.
TACCTTGTTGGTAGGTGTACAGCGCCATTTGCTCCCAGGTAGGGCGGTTTTCTTCGATACCGTAGGGGAAGGGGTCGCCGCCGAACTTATCGCGCATCTTGCGTGCGTAGGTAGACAGCCATGCCAATGGGTAGCGCGACACGGCCGGGTCTAACAGGCGCTCGATGCTGCGGCGCTTGGACTCTAAAAACGCGTTGTACATATTGCGCGCTACCCAGGGGTGCTCTTCCAAAATAGAGCGCTTCATGGCGATGATGTGCATGATGGGCCAGACCTTGGTTTTGTCAAAGTAGTCTTCTTCCATCTCCAGGTAGTTGGGCAGCAGGCGCTCTACGTCGGGGTGGCCTTCCAAAAAGCAGGTGGGCGGGCGGGCGATGATGGCGCAGTCAATCTCGCCGCTGGCCAGCATCTCGCTGAGCGACTTGTTGGCCACCCGCGTGAGCTTCACGCCTTCGGGCAAAGTGATCTCTACTTTTTCTTCACGTCCCGGTGCGTTGGCACCGGCTTGGTACCAGTGCACATCCGTCAGCTTGACACCCATCTCGTTGTGCAGCCAACCGCGCATGTAGACGGCGGCAGAATGCGCCCATTCGGGCGAGCCGATCTTTTTGCCCACCAGGTCTTTCACGCTTTTGATGCCGCTTTTTTTGTTCACATAAAACGAACTGAAGCGAAACAGGCGTGAGCAGATCACGGGCAGGCCGATGATGTCGCTGCCCGGCCGCGTGACCTGCGTAGAAAACTTGGCAAACGACAGCTCGGACAAATCAAACTCGCGGTTAGCGGTAAAGCGGGCAAAGCACTCGTGGTGGCCCAGGTTGAGCCAGTTCAGGTCAATGCCCTCGGCCTTGACGACACCCGAGCGAAAGTCGCGGAAGTGGTCGTAGTCGGTGGTGGCGATGGTCAGTTGCAGTTGCGACATAAGTCCAATTTCGAGTTGGTTTTAGCCAGAGGAATGGCATGGGAAATAAGTGCTGATTATCGGCCATGCGCCCCAGCAAACGCTTGAGTTTTCCTCATGCAACCCAGCCCGAAAGCCTTGCCTCTATTTGATCCGCGCAAAAACCTGGGGCCGAGGTGACAGACCAACACCGCGGCACTTACACCGCTTGCAGCTTGACCAGATCAGCACGCGAACCGCTACCCGATTTCAGGGGCAACGTGACATAACGTTCAACTCGCGTTAAAAAATGCCCGCGTAGCCGCGCCCAGGCGGGTGGACGCATCGGCGAGATCCAGGATCACGTCAAAGTGGTTGCGCTGCGGCACTTCAAAGCTTGCGCAGGGCGTGCCCACTGCGTTCAGTGCATGTGCAAACTCGATACTTTGCCGTTTGAATTCTTCGGTCTCGACAGCGCCCCAGCAGACCACGGTTTCGGGAAAACCGCGCAACGGCAATAGCGCCGGGCTGACTTGGCGTGCAGATGCGGGGCTTAACGCCAGTGCTGCGTTGATCGAGGTGCCGATCAGTGGCTCCAGTTCGTAGATACCCGACACCAACACCGCCGCACGCACCGCAAACGATCCGCCTGCGCCATCAGGCAGCGCCCCCGGCAGGGCCACCATAGCCGCCAAATGGGCCCCAGCCGAGCTGCCTGCCACGACGATGCGCGAGGCGTCCACACCCAAAGCCTTTGCATGTTGAAATATCCAAACCAATGCATTGCGGCACTCGGCCACCATATCGGCTACCGATGCGGCGGGCGCGAGCGTGTAGTCGAGCGCTGCAAAAGCCAAGCCGCGCTGGAGGCAGGCGGTGGCCGGGAAGAGTGAGTCGTTGGCAGACAGCTCTTGCCAGTAACCGCCATGGATGAACACCAGTAGCCCTGCAGGCTGGCTTACCGGTGTCTTGCTTGCAGGTGGTAGGCACAAGATCCACTGCTGAGCCGCTTGCTGGCCATAGTGGCGTGTAGACCAAGTGGCACCCAAGGCGATGCACTCAGCACGCGCATCAACACTTTGGGTTTGGTAGGCAACAATAAACGGATGGTAATTGCCACCGATGCAGGAGCTGGGCGAATATGCGCGCTCGCGTTCCGCGAGCGACATGGCTTGCCAAAGTAGCTGGTGCGAGGCTGCCTGTGTCATGCTGCTCTTTGAGTTGCGAAGGCTATGTGCAAGACTGCTCTGCTCAGGTGACCGCTTTGCGTTGACTGAACTCGGGCGCTTGCCACGCTTGGGTTGCCATCACCTGCTTGATCTGCGCGATAGCGTTCCATACATCGACAAAGCCGATATACAGCGGCGCAAAACCGAAACGCAAAATGTCGGGTGCCCGATAGTCGCCAATCACGCCGCGTGCAATCAGCACCTGCATGATGGCGTAGCCCTGGGGATGGGTCAGCGCCACTTGGCTGCCGCGCTGCGCTGTCTCGCGCGGGGTGGCCAAGCCAAACCCGGTTAACTCTTGATCGGTCAGCGCTATGAACAAGTCTGTCAGCGTCTCGCTTTTGCTGCGCAGTGCCTGCATGTCTACCCCGTCAAAAGCTGTCAGCGCGGCCTCTAATGCGATCAAGCCCAGCTGCGACGATGTGCCCACCAGCATGCGGCCCATACCGGGCGCAGGCTCGTAGTCGTCTACAAAGGTAAACGGTGTTGCATGGCCAAACCAGCCCTTCAATGGTTGGTCAATCACCGCATGGTGACGCTGTGCCACATACACAAAAGCAGGTGCACCGGGCCCGCCATTGAGGTATTTGTAGCCGCAACCCACTGCAAAATCGGCGTTGCATCCGTTCAGATCGCAGGCCATCGCACCGGCGGTGTGGGCCAAGTCCCACACCACCAAGGCACCTACGTCGTGTGCGCGGCGGGTAATGGCCGCCATGTCGTAGATACGGCCTGATTTGTAATTGACGTGGGTGAGCGAGACGATGGCCACGCTGTCATCTATGGCATCCAAAATTTGCTCTGAATGGAGCGCCACAAACTCGGCGTGCATCAGCTCTGCCACACCACTGGCGATGTAGCCATCGCTTGGGAAGTTACCCAGTTCACCCAAAATTTTCACCCGCCCTGGGCGCAGGCGCAATGCCGCAACCAATACTTTAAACAGGTTGACCGAGATGCTGTCGGCAACGATCACTTCATCAGCCGCAGCGCCCACGAGTTGCGCAATACGCGCTCCCACGCGCTGGGGCGCGGGATACCAGTCTGCATCGTTCCAAGATCGGATCAAGCCCACGGCCCACTCCTGCTCCAGCGCCTTTGTCATGCGCGCGGTCACCGCGCGCGGCATGGCACCCAGAGAATTACCGTCCAAGTAAATCACCCCCTCTGGAAGCTGGAAACGCGCGCGGCAATGCTCCAAAGTGTCCGCTTGGTCGAGTGATGCGCAGTAGTCGCGGGTAATAGAACCAGGGAGCATAGAACCAGGATGCATCGCGTGCAATTTCCAAGGTGAAATTCAAGTCAATTAAAGTTTAGCGACTATTTTCCAGTTGGCTATGCCCTGGTTCCCCTAGTGCTTTGATTCGCTAAGGAAATACCCAAAGCCACAAGTCACTCATATGGGAGAGTTATACAATTTTTGTGGCTCTACGTGATGTGTAGTGGGCAGATCCGGCGTAGCCTCCGGCGCGTGAGGCCCCCCCTTCTGCGCACGAAGAGTCCTTTGCATAGGCTTCGCGGCAAGTCGCTACAACGCACGCTCCTGGGTTGACGTGACTTTTGATCAGCACGCATAACTTCATCACTTTATAAAAACTAAAAATTCCGATTTTTTCACCATAAAATTGATGTTTGGCGTAATATTTCACTACTAAACAATCAAAAAAATACGTGGATTGTTCACGTTATGGCCAGGTACACAAATTCGCATAATTTAGTGGTCCTCGCGGGCTCGCCAACGGCCTTCGGGTCAGGAAAAAGTGCCGAAAAACACGATTTTGAGGCCTTTTTAAGATACTAATCGCGCTGCAGCCCAATAGAGTGATGCGGGAGCAGCTCCTGTATGTGTAGCGCACTGAAATGCCCCTGCAGGTGCCTACAGGAGCGTCCGGGTGTTTGCGGGCACATACGGACGGTCAGAACAGTCGGACAGAACAGCTCCCACCAGCCCAGCCCGTCACAGTAGCCTGCAAACCCCCGCCTGCTCGCGCCAAAGCGCATGCCCATGGCACACGCTCTGGCGCGAACCGCGAGGTCTGTGCAGGTGACTCTTCGCTGGCAAAAGGGGAGACGACCTCACGCGCCGGAAACGACGCAAAAGGGGTCAGAGCAAAATTTCGTTATGGCGTTGCGCGCTCTGACCAGAGGGGCGTCCTGAATTTTGATCTGGCCCCATTTGCTTTGACCCCATTTGCTTCTATGCCCCCCATTTGCTGCCACGCAGAATCTGCCCACTACAAATCACATAGACCCCTTTTTGTTTAACAGGCATGGCGCGGGCTGTGCCGCGAGATCGTCGATTTAATCGAGCTTAGCGCCGGATTCTTTGACCACTTTGGCCCACTTGATGGTCTCGGCCTGCACATGGCTGGACAGCGCCTCGGGTGTGCCGGGGGCTACGTCCAAACCCAGCGCGGTGAGCTTCTCACGCACGTCGGGCAGGTTCATCACGCGGATGGTTTCGGCATTGATCTTGGCCAACACATCTTTGGGCAAACCGGCTGGAGCCATCAAGGCGAACCACGAGGTAGCTTCAAAACCCGGCAAACCCGACTCGGCCAAGGTAGGGATATTCGGTGCGGCGGGTGAGCGGGTGGCGCTGGTGACCGCGATGGCACGCACATCGCCCGACTTGACCAACGGCAGTGCCGATGGCATGTTGTCAAAGATCATGCTGATGCGCCCGCCCAGCAAATCGGGCACGGCCTGCGCACGGCCTTTGTAGGGGATGTGCTGCATCTTCACGCCCGCCAGGGTGTTGAACAACTCACCGGAGAGGTGAATAGAGGTGCCGCTGCCAGATGACCCAAATGTGAGCGGCGTTTTGCCCGCTAACGCAATGAGCTCTTTAACGGTTTTGGCAGGCACATCTTTGTTCACCACCAGCAAGTTAGGTGTGGCGGCCAAAAAGCTCACCGAGGTGAAGTCTTTGATGTTGTCATACGGCATCTTGGCGTATAGCGCCGGGTTGATAGCGTGCGTGCCTACCGTAGAGACGAGCAAGGTATTGCCGTCCCCCACGCTTTTGGCCACATAGTCGGCACCAATATTGCCGCCCGCGCCGGGCTTGTTGTCCACAGTAAAGGTCTGGCCCAGCGTTTGCCCCCATTTGTCGGCCAGTATGCGCGCCAGCGTATCGGGCGCGCCACCGGGCGGGAAGGTCACCACAATTTTGACCGGCTTTGTCGGCCACATATTGGTTTGCGCTTGCGCGCTGGTGGACACGCAGGCCAACCCTAGCAAAGCAGCAGATACGCAAGCGATACGGGCAAACAGACCAAAGGGTTGGGAGAGAGAACGCAGTGGCAGAGACGGCATGGCGTGGATTCCTAGGGTTTGAGCTGACGGCTGCACCGGCTAAGGGCGAACCTGCGATGGTGAACTAACACCATTTTGGTTTGGCTAGCTTGCCGCGCTACAGAGGGCTTTCCCCAGCCCTTGTCGCTAGGGCGATAGATGCAATGAACATGCAAAATGGTGCGGCTGGCGGGGATCGAACCCACGACCCTTGGCTTCGGAGGCCAATACTCTATCCACTGAGCTACAGCCGCACTGAGGGCTTGATTGTAGTGCGGATGACCGCAGCCCAAGGGTTTGCACGCACCGCGCGGCTATAATTGTGGGTTATTTTGACCGAGAACCCCATGAGCAGCTCTGACCAACACGACGACCACCACGAAGGCCCCATTAAAACGCCAGGCCAATTGCTGGCTACGGTGCTTTTTTCATTCATCGCGCCGGTCTTCATCATCATTGCTTTGGTGTACTACGTGACTTCGGCTGCCAAGCCTGCCAGCGACGCCAGCACCGTCTCCCAAGCTGGCCTGACCGAGCAAGAGCTGCAAAAAACCGTGGCTGCTCGCATCCAAAAAGTGGGCATGGTAGAGATTCGCGATGCTAACCGCCCACTGAAGTCGGGTGAAGAGATTTACAAAGCCCAGTGTTTGGCCTGCCATGCTGCAGGTGTGGCCGGCGCGCCTAAACTGGGTGATGAACCTGCATGGGCTGCACGCATTGCCACCGGCTACGACACCTTGCTGACCTCGGCCCTCAAAGGCAAGGGCGCTATGGGCGCGCAAGGTGGTGGCGATTTTGAAGACGTAGAGATTGGCCGCGCCGTGGTGTACATGACAGCAACTGCAGGTGGCAAGTTCCCAGTGCCTGAGCGCGCTGCGCCAGCCGCTGCGGCGGGTACTGCGCCAGCGGCAGCACCGGTTGTGGCCGCATCGGGCGCAGTGGCTGCCAAATAAGCCGCGTTGGCTTTGGCTCCAGCGCTTTACGAACAAACCGCCTGAGCAGGGCGGTTTTTTTATGCCTTTTTGGCCTGCAGGCCAATAAAATATTGCGGGAGCAGCTATGAAATCAGGAATGCTTGACTACCGCAATCAACTCTATTGTGAACCGCCAGCGCGTCACTGGCTGGCATTGTGCAGCGCCTGCGGGCTGCGCGCATAGCCGTAGCGCGCAGGTAGTTCGCTGGCCAGCACCGACTGGGGCACCCACAGGCCTTGCTCTACGGCATCGGCTGCCAAGCCCACGTCTTGCGTATGCACCAGGCCAAAGCCCGCGTCGGTCTCCATGTACACACGGCCCTGCTCGTCCACGATGCAGCGCTGCGCCCGCACGGCCAGTCCCGTATGGGCCAGCAGGCCAAAGTCGGCCTGCACCCGCCATACATAGGGTGCGGCTTGCAGCTCCACATACACGCGCTGCGGGCCATTTTGAAAAAACCACTGTCCCGCTTTGTCGCAGGCGTAGTTGCGGTGGATAAAGTCGATCAGTTTTTCATGGTTGAGCAGTGAGCCTTTGGCCCCGGCTAAGCCACTGTTAAAACCGCCCAGCGCCTGCACGCGGTCATCGCGCATCCACCATTGGCCACGCGCGTCCAGGCCCAGCCAGCCGTAGCAGTTGGGCACATTGGGCCATTTGGCGATGGCTTTGAGAACGATGTCGTCCATACCTGGATTATCAAGCTTTGATTTGCGCTAGCAACCAAGCGCCTACGGCATCGGGCAGGGCGCGCACATGGCCCGGCGGGCCACCGGAGGGAAAGCCCACATGCCCGCCATGGCGCGGCTGCCAGAGGGTGACGTGGCTGCCCACGTCTTTCTGCGCTGGCAGACTGCTGTGCGGTACGAAGCGGTCGTTCAGTGCATTCAGCACCAGCGCGGGGATGCGCACCTGGCGTAAATGCGGCTTGGCCGAGGCTCGGCTCCAATAGTCGTCGGTGTTTTTAAAGCCATGCACTGGGGCGGTAAACAGATTGTCAAACTCATACAGGTCGCGCGAGGCCAACAGCTTGTCGCGGTCAAACAGCTTCGGGTGCAAGGCCAGCCGCTCTAGCGCTTTGGGCTTCATGGTGCGCAAAAACATGCGGGTGTAGACCTGCCGGTTAAACCCCCGGCCAATGGCATGGCCCGAGGCGGTCAGGTCAATCGGCGAGCAGACAGAAGCAATGGCCCCGGCCACCTGGCTGGCAGCCTCTCCCGCCTCTTGCGCCCAGCGCAGCAGGGCGTTGCCGCCTAAAGACACGCCCACGGCCAGAATGCGCCGCTGGGGTGCCTGGACATGCATGCGCTGCAAGATCCAGCCGATCTCTTCAAAATCGCCCGAATGGTAGGCGCGTGGCGCGCGGTTGATCTCGCCGCTACAGCCGCGAAAATGCGGCACCGCATAGGCCAGCCCATGCTGCGCCGCCCAATCGGCAAAAGCCTCGGCATAATGGCTGCGCGAGGATCCCTCCAGGCCGTGGAACAGCACTAGCTGCGGGGCATCCTCTGGTACTGCACCAGCTTGGGTGACCGCAAAATCCACGTCGATAAAGTCACCGTCCGGTGTGCCCCAACGCTCGCGCCGATATTCTGGACTGGGGCCAAAATGCCGGCGCGCGAATAAAGCTGGCCAAATGGTCTGTAGCTGGCCACCGGGCAGCCAACGTGGGGCTTGGTAGGTCAGCATCGTGGACAACCTGCAGCCCATACCTTGAACCGCATGGCGCGCAATGTGTTTGGCATGGAGTACTTCATGGCTGGCGCAGTATGCAGCGTAGGAGAACTATGTCATTCATAGCTGCTCCCGCAATATTTTATTGGGCTGGTGGCCGATTTACCATTCAATAGAGTCAATGCAGCACCACCGGAGTATCTGACAGCTCTTGCATCTCGCGCGGCGTACCAGGGCTTGCGTGGTGGGCGACCATGCGCCAGCCTTGCGCGGTTTTATGGTACACATTGGTGGCGATCACATAGGCCTCGCGTGGGCCTTCTTCGGTCATCACCTGGATTTTTTCCAGCACGTTATGCACGGCGCTGGCCAATGACTCTATCTTGCGCACACGTTGCGGCGTGGCTTTGATGCTGCCGTTGGAAAACATCGCGTCAAAAGCGGCGCGTATGGCGCCTACGCCCACCACGCGCGGGCCGCCGGGGTGCACACACACCACCTCGTCCTCATCGGCCCAGCAGTCCATCAGCTTGTCGATATCAGCGGTTTGCAGCGCTTCGTAAAACGCGGCCTCTACGTCGTCGGCGCTACCACCGACGGTGACCGATTGGAGCTTGGATTTGCGCATGCTTGCATTATGGCGACAAAACAAAAAAGCCAACCCGAAGGTTGGCTTTTTATATTGGTTGCGGAGGCTAGATTTGAACTAACGACCTTTGGGTTATGAGCCCAACGAGCTACCAGGCTGCTCCACTCCGCGTCATTGTCTCTATTGTACTCGCTATGTCTCTATTCTGGGCTGGCAATACGCACTGCCACACAAAGAAATAACTAAAAGAAGTATTACACTTCTTTCACATCACCTGCGGATGTATCAGGGCGGTCTACCAACTCAACATACGCCATCGGGGCGTTGTCACCCACTCGGAAACCCATTTTCAGAATACGGGTATAGCCACCTGGACGTGTCTGGTAACGTGGGCCGAGCTCAGCAAACAGCTTGACCACCATGTCGCGGTCACGCAGGCGGTTAAATGCCAAGCGCTTGTTGGCCAAGGTAGGCTCTTTGGCTAGCGTGATCATCGGTTCGACGACGCGGCGCAGCTCTTTAGCCTTGGGCAATGTCGTTTTGATGGCTTCGTGCAATAGCAGCGAATTCATCATGTTACGCAGCATAGCGAGGCGGTGCTCGCTGGTGCGGTTGAGTTTACGAAGTCCTTGTCCGTGGCGCATGGTGCTTTCCTTTCAATGTAATCGAGATGGCCGTATCAGGTACCACCTACGCACTTGCCCCTGTCAATGCGGTGGGGCGTTTCAACTAAGTTTTGTCCACACCGAGCTGTTCAGCTTGGTGTTTGTCCACATCGAGCTTGTCAGCTCAATGTTTATCTAGGCCAGCTGGTGGCCAGGCTTCCAGACGCATACCCAAAGTCAGGCCACGCGAGGCGAGCACTTCTTTGATTTCGTTGAGCGACTTGCGACCCAGATTAGGGGTCTTGAGCAATTCGTTCTCGGAACGCTGGATCAGGTCACCGATGTAGTAAATGTTTTCTGCTTTGAGGCAGTTGGCCGAGCGAACGGTCAACTCCAGCTCGTCCACAGGGCGCAGCAAGATCGGGTCAAACTGCTGGCTGGCGCGCTGTGCTGGTGCGTCAAACGCGGCCAACTCACTGCCTTCCAACTGTGCAAACACGGCCAATTGCTCGACCAAGATCTTGGCCGATGCGCGCACTGCGTCTTCAGCAGTCACAGCACCGTTGGTTTCAATCTCCATCACCAGCTTGTCCAGATCGGTACGCTGCTCTACGCGGGCGCTTTCTACTGTGTAGCTCACGCGCTTGACAGGAGAAAAGGATGCGTCCAGCACAATGCGGCCAATCGACTTGGTAGGCTCATCGCCATACCGGCGCATGGTACCAGGCACATAGCCACGGCCTTTTTCGACCTTGATCTGCATGTCCAGCTTGCCACCTTGCGACAGGTGCGCAATGACGTGCTCAGGGTTGATGATTTCTACGTCATGCGGGGTTTGGATATCGCCGGCCGTGATCACGCCTTCGCCGTCTTTGCGCAGAGACAGGGTGACTTCATCGCGGTTGTGCAGCTTGAACACCACGCCTTTGAGGTTGAGCAAAATGTTGACCACGTCTTCTTGCACGCCGTCGATGGACGAGAACTCGTGCAACACGCCAGCAATTGTGACTTCAGTGGCTGCGTAGCCTACCATCGAGGACAACAAAACACGGCGCAGGCCGTTGCCTAGTGTGTGGCCATAGCCGCGCTCAAACGGTTCGAGCGTGACTTTGGCGCGATTCAGACCGAGCTGTTCGACATTGATTGTTTTAGGTTTGAGCAGATTGGTTTGCATGCAGTCTTCCTTTTGGTTGCCCCCGGCTCGTTACACCGGTAAGGCTGGAAAACCCCGCCACAGATGCATCTGCGCACGGGGAACGAAAGCGGCTAACGTCTTAGCCGCGTCAGTGAAAATTAACGTGAATACAATTCGACGATCAACGATTCGTTGACATCAGCGGCGAATTCGTCACGGTCAGGCACCTTCTTGAAAGTACCTTCGGCTTTGTCTTTGTTGGTTTCGATCCAAGCTGGAAAACCCACTTGTGCCGCCAACTCCAAAGCCTCAGCAATACGCACTTGCTTTTTGGATTTGTCGCGTACAGAGATCACATCGCCCACCTTGATCAGGTAGGAAGGAATGTTCACTGATTGGCCGTTGACCAACATGGCTTTGTGCGATACCAACTGGCGCGCTTCTGCGCGGGTGGATGCAAAACCCATACGGTAAACAACGTTGTCCAAGCGGCTTTCCAAGATGAAGAGCAGATTGGCACCAGTGTTGCCACGGCGGCGGTCAGCTTCTTCGAAGTAGCGGCGGAACTGGCGCTCCATGATGCCGTACATGCGCTTGACTTTTTGCTTTTCACGCAGCTGCAGACCGAAGTCAGACATACGCTGACCCGAAGTGCGGCCATGCTGGCCGGGCTTGGAGTCAAATTTTGCTTTGTCTGCAATGGAGCGGCGGGCGCTTTTCAAAAACAGATCGGTGCCTTCACGGCGAGAGAGTTTAGCCTTAGGGCCTAAGAGACGTGCCACGTTAATTTCCTTTGTTCACGTTGGGTTCAAACTACCGCAGGACTGGCTGCGGGAGCCATTACAAGCACAACAGGTGCAGATGCAATGGCGGTGGGCTTACAAGGTTTGTCCGAAAACAACCCTCTATTATAGCCAAAGCCGCTGGCTTTCACGCACAGCGGCTTTTAGCCTAAATCTTGGAAGATTAAATGCGGCGACGCTTTTGTGGGCGGCAACCGTTATGGGGAACAGGGGTCACATCACGGATCGAGGTGATGCGGATACCCAAAGCGCCCAGCGCACGTACCGAAGATTCACGGCCTGGGCCGGGACCTTTGATTTCTACGTCGAGGTTCTTGATACCTTGTTCCATTGCAGCGCGACCAGCCATCTCGGAAGCAACCTGGGCTGCAAAAGGCGTCGACTTACGCGAACCTTTGAAACCTTGGCCACCGGAAGATGCCCACGACAAGGCATTGCCTTGGCGATCGGTGATCGTGATGATGGTGTTGTTAAACGATGCATGAACGTGCGCTACGCCATCAGCAATGTTCTTGCGGACTTTCTTGCGAACACGGGTCGATGCGGAATTTGCGGGTGCTTTTGCCATACTGTTTCTCTCTTACAGGCTTATTTTCATAACGCTTGTGTTATTTTTTCAACGCCTGGGCACCTTTACGCGGACCTTTTCGGGTACGGGCATTAGTACGTGTGCGCTGGCCACGCATAGGCAGGCCACGGCGATGACGGAAGCCGCGGTAGCAGCCGATGTCCATCAAACGCTTGATGTTCATCGTCGTCTCACGACGCAGGTCACCCTCGATAGTGATCGTCGCGATTGCGTCGCGGATCTTCTCTAGGTCACCGTCGGTCAAGTCTTTGACCTTCTTGGAATAGGCGATACTGCATGTTTCGCAAATTTTGCGAGCACGAGTGCGACCGATTCCGAAGATTGCGGTTAAGCCGATTTCAGCGTGCTGATGCGGCGGGATGTTAATGCCAGCGATACGTGCCATAGCGTTCCTCTAAATCTTTCAATCAACCTTGACGTTGTTTATGACGTGGATCTGTGCAGATCACACGAACCACGCCTTTGCGGCGAATAACTTTGCAATTACGGCAAATTTTCTTTACTGAAGCTGAGACTTTCATGTCTTTTCTCCTAATCTCTAAAATTAAACTGTTTCAAAACCCGTTACCGACAGGTAACTTTAACTCTTCACCCGACAGGTAACCTTAACTCTTCACCCGACAGGTAACTTTAACTATTCACCAGACACGTCACTTTGCTTGACCCAGAGCGATCTCTCAATCCGTGTCAGGTCGAACGGTGTCAACCTAACAGTTACCCTGCTAACGATGTTTTAAAGTTAGCCTTTTTCAACAACGATTCATACTGCTGGCTCATCATGTAGTTTTGCACCTGGGACATGAAGTCCATGGTCACCACCACGATGATCAACAAAGATGTCCCACCAAAATAGAATGGCACATTGAATCTCAAATTTAAAAACTCAGGAACCAGACACACGAAGGTGATGTACACAGCTCCAATCAATGTGAGTCGCACCAAAATCTTGTCAATGTAGCGCGCCGTCTGGTCACCGGGGCGAATACCGGGAATGAAGGCCCCGCTTTTCTTCAAATTGTCCGCTGTTTCACGGCTGTTAAATACCAACGCCGTGTAAAAGAAGCAGAAAAACACAATCGCAGCAGCGTACAACAACACATAGATCGGCTGACCAGGTGTTAGCATCCCGGCGATGTCTTTTAACCAGCGCATCGAATCACCGGTACTGAACCAACCCACTACGGTGGCTGGCAGCAAAATAATCGACGAAGCAAAGATGGGAGGAATGACACCTGCCATGTTCAACTTGAGTGGCAAATGCGAAGACTGGCCACCATACACTTTGTTGCCCACTTGGCGACGAGCGTAATTGACCAGAATCTTGCGCTGGCCACGCTCCACAAACACCACGAAATAGGTGACGCCGCAAACGATAGCCACAATAAACACAGCCACGAGAATACTCATCGAACCAGTACGCACCAATTCGAGCAGGCTGCCAATAGCGCCTGGCAAGCCAGCAGCGATTCCGCCAAAAATCAGAATAGAAATACCGTTACCCAAACCGCGCTCGGTGATCTGCTCACCCAGCCACATCAAGAACATGGTGCCAGCCGTCAAACTGACCACAGCCGATACACGGAAACCAAAACCGGGGTTGAGCACCAAACCGGCAGAACCTTCCAGCGCCATGGCAATACCCAAAGACTGGAACAAAGCCAAGCCCAGGGTGCCGTAACGGGTGTATTGCGTGATCTTGCGACGACCGCCTTCGCCTTCTTTCTTCAACTGCTCAAACATCGGCACCACATAGGTGAGCAATTGCATGATGATGGAAGCAGAGATATAGGGCATGATGCCCAAGGCGAACACGGTAAAGCGCGACAACGCACCACCAGAGAACATGTTGAACAAACTCAATATGCCGCCCTGCTGATCTTTGAACAAAGCTTGCAGCTGTGTAGGATCAATGCCGGGGACAGGGATATGCGCGCCGATGCGGTACACCACCAGCGCCAGCAACAAAAAGACAAGCCGACGACGCAGGTCGCCGAACTTACCAGTTTTTGCTATTTGAGCGGGATTAGTTGCCACTGTGCGTAGTTCCTGTTATCTGAGTTGCTTTATCGTTGCGCTTAGGCTACCGAGCCGCCAGCTGCTTCGATGGCCACTTTGGCAGCTGCGGTTGCACCGATACCCGTGAGCTTGACTGTTTTGGTCAAGGCACCGGTATTGATAACCTTCACCACTTTAGCCAATTGACCGACCAAGCCAGCTTGCTTGAGTGCCAACAGGTCTACTTCAGCCGCACCCAGAACTTCCAGGTTGGTCAAAGTGATTTCAGCGTTGAACTTCAGCAAATGCGACTTGAAACCACGCTTAGGCAAACGGCGCTGCAAAGGCATTTGACCGCCTTCAAAACCGACTTTATGGTAGCCGCCCGAGCGGGACTTTTGACCTTTGTGGCCACGGCCAGCGGTTTTACCCAAGCCAGAGCCAATGCCGCGACCGACGCGACGACGCGCTTTTTTGGAGCCGTCAGCAGGAGAAATAGTATTCAGTTCCATTACAGCACCTTCACAAGGTAGGCGATCTTGTCGATCATGCCGCGCACGGCTGGAGTGTCTTGCAACTCGGAGACAGAGCGGATCTTGCGCAGACCCAAGCCGCGCACGGTAGCACGGTGGGATTCTTTGCAGCCGATGGGGCTACGCACCAATTGGACTTTAACGGTAGATAGGGCAGACATGTGTTGCTCCTGAATTAAGCGAAGATTTCTTCAACACTCTTGCCGCGCTTGGCAGCGACTTCGGCAGGGGTTGTAGAGTTCTTCAGGGCGTCCAAAGTGGCGCGCACCATGTTGTACGGATTGGTGGAACCATGGCTCTTGGCCACGATGTCAGTGATTCCCATCACTTCGAAGACAGCGCGCATGGGGCCGCCTGCGATGATGCCGGTACCTTTAGGGGCAGGCGACATCATGACGTTAGCGGCACCGTGAGAGCCATACACGCGGTGGTGGATGGTGCCGTTTTTCAGGTTGGCTTTGATCATGACGTGGCGCGCTTGCTCCATCGCCTTTTGCACTGCTACCGGCACTTCTTTCGACTTGCCTTTGCCCATGCCAACGCGGCCATCGCCGTCACCAACGACGGTCAGCGCTGCGAAACCGAGGATACGACCACCCTTAACCACTTTGGTCACGCGGTTGATCGCGATCATCTTCTCACGCAAACCGTCTTCTGGGCCGGTTGCGGGGGTATTTGCTTGTAATTTAGCCATGTAAATTCTCGCCTAGATTAGAACTGCAAGCCAGCTTCACGGGCAGCGTCGGCCAAAGCCTTAACGCGACCATGATAGGCAAAACCAGCGCGATCAAACGCCACTTTGTCAACGCCAGCGGCTTTGGCTTTTTCAGCCACGCGCTTGCCGATGGCTGCGGCAGCAGCAGTGTTACTGCCTTTGCCGGAGCCGCCGAGGGCTTTGATGATTTCGGCTTCGGTGGTAGAGGCAGATGCCAGTACCTTGGTGCCGTCGCCAGAGATTACCTGGGCGTAAATGTGGAGGTTCGTGCGATTGACGCTCAAACGGGCAACGCCTTGGTTGGCAATGCGGATACGGGTTTGGCGCGAACGACGCAGACGCTGCTCTTTTTTGGTCAACATGAGACAGCTCCTTATTTCTTCTTGGTTTCTTTGATCGTGATCTTCTCATCCGAATACCGGATGCCTTTGCCCTTGTAGGGCTCAGGAGGACGAACAGCACGGATCTCAGCGGCGATCTGGCCCACACGTTGGCGGTCAGCACCTTTGATCAGGATTTCGGTTGGCAGTGGGGTTTCTACCTTGATGCCAGCTGGCATTTCAAAGTTCACCGGGTGCGAGTAACCGACGGTCAGATTCAGCTTGGTACCAGCGGCTTGGGCTTTGTAACCCACACCCACCAGGTTAAGCTTTTTCTCAAAACCTTTAGTGACACCGACCACCATGTTGTTAACCAACTGGCGCAAGGTACCGCTCATGGCATTGGCTTCGCGTGAATCGTTTGCAGGGGCAAAATTGATTTTGCCAGCATCGCTCTTCACGGTAACCAAAACATTGCTACGGATAGCCAGCGTACCGCCGGTACCCTTGACACTGATTTGATCGTCTTTGATAGATACATCAACGCCAGCAGGCACGATGACAGGCATTTTTCCAATACGGGACATTTTTATTTACTCCTGTACTGGTTAGGCTACGTAGCACAACACTTCGCCGCCCACGCCAGTGGCGCGTGCTTTGCGATCAGTCATGACACCGCGAGGGGTGGTGACAATAGCCACGCCCAAGCCGTTTTTGACTTGAGGAATAGCTTCGCTGCCTTTGTACACGCGCAGGCCGGGACGGCTGACGCGCTCGATACGCTCGATCACTGGGCGACCTGCGTAGTACTTCAAGGCAATAACGAGTTCAGACTTGCCAGCTTCTTGAACGACTTTGAAGCCGTCCACGTAGCCTTCGTCTTTTAATACCTGTGCAATGGCCACTTTTACTTTGGAAGCGGGCACTGACACGGACACTTTAGCGACCATTTGCGCGTTACGGATACGCGTCAACAAGTCGGCGATAGGATCACTCATGCTCATTTGATTTTTCCTTCGCTTACCAGCTGGCCTTGGTCATTCCCGGGATTTCGCCCGCGAACGCCATCTCGCGCACTTTCATGCGGCCGAGACCAAATTGACGGTAGGTACCGCGTGGACGACCCGTGATCGCGCAGCGGTTACGCTGGCGAGTGGGGTTGGCGTTACGCGGCTGCTTTTGCAGCTCGAGACGGGCGGCCATGCGCTCGTCGTCGCTCTTTTTGGCGTCATTGATGACAGCCTTGAGAGCGGCAAATTTGGGTGCGTACTTGGCGACGAGTTTGTCGCGCTTGAGTTCGCGTTGGATGAGTGCCATTTTAGCCACGGTTCACCTCAGTTCTTGAACGGAAAGCGGAAACCGGTGAGCAGTGCCTTGCACTCTTCGTCGGTTTTAGCGGTGGTGGTGATGCTGATGTTGAGACCGCGCAAAGCATCAACTTTGTCGTACTCAATTTCAGGAAAGATGATCTGCTCTTTCACACCAATGTTGTAGTTACCACGGCCATCGAATGCACGGCCAGAAATACCACGGAAATCTCGCACTCGCGGCAAAGCCACGGTCACGAAGCGATCCAAAAATTCGTACATATGCTCACCGCGCAGGGTGACCATGCAACCGATGGGCAGGCCTTCGCGGATTTTAAAACCGGCGATAGGCTTTTTAGCCTTGGTTACCACGGGCTTTTGACCGGCGATTTTGGTCATGTCGCTGACAGCGTTGTCCATGACTTTTTTGTCCGCAACCGCTTCGCTCACACCCATGTTCAAGGTGATTTTGGTTAAACGCGGCACCTGCATGGAAGAGGTGTAGCCGAACTGCTTCATCAGCTCGGGTGCGATTTTGTCTTTGTAGATTTGCTTGAGGCGTGCCATTTTTATGCTGCCTTAATTTCTTCGCCGCTGGACTTGTAAACGCGAACGCGTTTGCCATCGGCTAACAATTTAATACCCACGCGGTCCGCCTTGCCCGTAGCGCCATTGAAAATGGCGATGTTGGACTGGTGGATGGGCATGGTCTTTTCAACAATACCGCCGGTGGTGTTTTTCAGCGGATTGGGCTTGGCGTGTTTTTTCACCAAGTTAATGCCGTCGACCACCACATGGCTATCGTCTTTGCGCAGCGACACGGTGCCACGCTTGCCTTTGTCACGACCGGCGATCACGATCACCTGGTCGCCTGAGCGAATTTTATTCATGACTGCGACTTCCTTACAGAACTTCAGGAGCCAGAGACACGATCTTCATGAACTTCTCGTTACGCAGTTCGCGCGTAACAGGTCCGAAGATGCGGGTGCCGATCGGCTCCAGCTTGGCGTTGAGCAGCACAGCGGCATTGCCGTCAAACTTGACGAGCGAGCCATCGCTGCGGCGAATGCCCTTGGCGGTACGCACCACTACAGCGCTGTACACTTCGCCTTTTTTAACGCGGGCGCGCGGTGCAGCTTCTTTAATGCTGACCTTGATTACATCGCCCACAGATGCATAGCGGCGCTTGGAGCCACCTAACACCTTGATACACAGCACGGATTTAGCGCCCGTGTTGTCGGCGACATCGAGTCGAGATTCGGTTTGGATCATTTGTCTAATCTTCCCAACTTAGCCTCTGAGGGCATTTGCAACAGCACTATCGCCATACAAACACCAGCAGAACCAGTTTTGGGCCCGTCGCTACCTGTTTTTGCAAACTGGCAACGTTTGGGCGGATATGCGCAACTTACTTTGCTGTACTTCATGCGATTGCACTTCATTACAGCAACGCCTTTTTGCGCGAAGCCTTTGATTATGCCATAACTTTTGATCGCGTGTCAATCTTCTTGTTTTTTTGGCGATATTCGCAGGCAGATGCAACTTTGATGCAAAACCGCCCTACAAGGGCTGGAACACCTTATGCTTAGGGTTTACACGTACAAACAAAATCAAACCTATGAGCAAAGCAACTAAAACCATCAGTTTAGCCCTGCAAGGGGGCGGTTCGCACGGCGCATTTACTTGGGGCGTACTGGACGCGTTGCTGGAGGACGGCCGGCTGGAAATCGACGGCATCAGCGGCACCAGTGCAGGGGCCATGAATGCGATGGCCGTGGGGCATGGGTTTGCAACGGCCCCCAACGGCAATACAACCAAGGGCGTAACACCCGGTGCGCGCGAAGCAGCGCGGGAAGCGATGGCTAAATTTTGGGGCGAAGTGGTGCAAATGGGTGCCGCCAGCAGCTTGCAACGCAGCATGATAGACGCGTGGCTGGGTGGCTGGCGCATGGCGGGCCAGTCGCCACCGCAAAGCATGTTGTCGCCGTACCACACCAACCCGTTAGACATCAACCCACTGCGCCGTTTGGTGGAGAAACTTTTTGATTTTGAGCGCATTGGCAAGCTGGCCGGGCCTCGGATATTCATATCGGCCACCCATGTGAAGACCGGCAAAGCAGAGATTTTCAGCGGCAAGCGCTTGACCAGCGCGTCGCTGATGGCCTCGGCCTGTCTGCCCATGCTGTTCCAGGCGGTTGAGGTGGAGGGCGAGCACTACTGGGACGGCGGCTACTCTGGTAACCCGGCGATGCACCCGCTGATTTACCGCTGCCACGCCAGCGACGTGGTGCTGGTGCAAATCAACCCCTTGGCGCGCAACGCGGTTCCCACGGATGGCGCGGAGATCATAGAACGCATTAACGAACTGACCTTTAACGCCAGCTTGTTGGCGCAGATGCGCTCGATGGATTTTGTCAACCGCATGCTCGAGCGCGGCCATCTGGACGC
>JANMTF010000015.1:0-5123 GCA_031390175.1 Polaromonas sp. | reverse complement strand
GCCAGAGAACGCTTTGCCAACTTCATCCTTCCCACTTTACGCAACCCCACCGAGGTTTGGGCTACAGAGTACGATGATGCGACCTTGCGTCACCGATATATCAAGGTGTTTGCAGGTGCAAAATACGATCTGTTGGTGATTGTGCGGGTGGAGCCTGACGGCAGCATCTTTTGGAACATGATGCAGCGTGAGAGAAAGAAGCTCAATGATTTGCGTGAAGGCAAATTGCTCTATGAAGAGAAATAAACACGGGGGATCGTGCCCCCCCACAGATCTGGACGTGGAGGTCAGTTGTCAGGTGGTTGTAGGCCCAGCGCCAACCACTTTCGCTCCCCGTGTTTAAGCCTCTATTCTACACATCAAGGTCAAACCATGCTCACAGTAACCGTCCAAAGCGCCGCAGTCACCGAGTATTTGTCCCAGCTCCAGCGCAAAGCCAGCAACTTGCAGCCAGCCATGCAAAGCATCGGCCAAACCCTGAATAGTCGCATCAGCGCCCGTTTTGAAGGCCAGCGGGACCCCTTGGGCAAGACATGGGCTCCGTGGGCTGAGTCAACCCGCGAGCATTACCCCAAAGACGGCAGGGGCCGGCTACTAGACCGCTATGGCGACATGCTCAACAGCCTGAATTTCCAAGCGAAAAGCACCAGCGTCAGCGTAGGTTTTGGTGCCGTAGCCTCAAAAAAAGGCGATGTCTACGCCGCGTACCACGAATGGGGAACCAAAAAAATGCCCCGCCGCGGCCTCCTATTCGCTGATCCCAACAAAGGCACCCTGGCTGAAGCGGACAATACCGCCATCCTGGACATCATCGGCACCTACCTTGTCAAATAAGAGTATTTCAAATGGCTAGAACCTTCAAAATTGACGATCTTGACTTGGCGCAACAGATGCAGGTCGATCAATGCATCCGTATCTATAGATACATGCACCTGGATCGAATCCTTCACATGATTCAAGAACTGAAGATAGAGGGGGTTTCAAGATCAGCACTGCATCGGTACTTGCTGAAGCTCAAAGCAAAAGACCAACTACACGCCCAACCAGACGAGGGCACCATCATCACGATAGTAGAACGCGGCACCGGCGAGGTACGAATCGTCAAATCAACCGCGTCCGGCTTGGCGATAGCCTCATTGATCGAGAAAATGAAGGCACCGCCCGTTATTTCCTAGTAGGAAACACTCTTGTAATTCTGCGTCCCAGTACGTCGCAATAAAGCCCAATATATCCCGAATATCGCGCTTAGACCTCAGGGAATATCTCACTCCGTCTTACTTGGCGGTGGGCTACCGCCTGCCAGACTGGCTGCTGCACCACTGGCACCCCAGTTGATGGCGGGTGCGCTGGCACCGCTGCTACTGCTGCCAGGGGTAGCCAGGTTGGCAGCACTGCTCTGCGCACCCGAGCTGATCACCACATAGTGGATCTCCTGCTCCTCCTCGCTGCTGCTGGCCGGGCTGGTGCTCTGGGCGCTGGAGGTCACCACGATGCTGGCGCTGGAGGCGGTTTTGGCACTGGTGGTGCTTGCTACTGTGCTGGTGGCCGTGGTGGCTGCTGCTGCAGTGTCCGTGCCCGAGGTCTGGCAGCTCTCCACATTGCTGGCCACCTGCAGGCTGATGCTGCCTGTGGCTGTCAGCTTGCCATCACTCACCGTATAGCTAAAGCTGTCGTTCCCCGTGTAGCCCTTGTTGGGCTTATAGGTGTACGTGCCGTCAGCATTCTTGGTCAGGGTACCTTTGGCTGGGTTGCTCAGGGTGATGGTCAAGGTATCGCCATCCACATCACTGGCCAGGCTGCGCAGGGCTATCTTGATGCTGCCGTCTTTCTTGACCGTGTAGCTGGCGTTGCTGGCTACCGGGGCATCGTTGAGGGGTTTGACGGTGATGGTGACCGTGGCTGCGCTGGAGCTGGCCTTGCCGTCGCTGGCCAGGTAGGTGAAGCTGTCGGTGCCGTACCAGTCCTTGGTGGGCGTGTAGCTGAAGCTGCCGTTGGCGTTCTTGACTAGCGTACCGTGGGCGGGGCCGGTGACTACCGTGGCGCTCAGGGCATCGCCGCTGGCATCCTGGTCGTTTGCCAGCACATTGATGATGACGCTGGTGTCCTCGTTGGTGCTGGCGCTGTCGGCGGTGGCTACTGGGGCCGTGTTGACCACTGGGGCATTCACCGTAAGGGTAAAGGCCTGGGTGGTGGTGCCGCCCTTGCCGTCTGCGGCGGTCACGCTAAAGCTGTAGCTGCCTGCCGCCGTGAACATGAAGCGTTTAAATCAGCGTTTAGCTTTCGCCCGCTCACACGCCATCAAAATGCGCTCGGGCGTAGCAGGTGCCGTCAAGTCAACGCGCACTTTGTGATCGGCGCTGGCACTGACGGCATCGCGCAGGGCGAAGTAGGCGGACAAGGCTAGCATCAACGGGGGCTCGCCTACCGCTTTGCTTCTGAACGGGGTGGGCTTGACGTTTTGACCGTCGAAAAAGCTGACCTTGAAGTGCTCGGGTACGTCGCTGGCGACGGGGATTTTGTAGGTGCTGGGGCCGTGGGTGAGGAGCTTGCCTCGGCCTGTGCCATCACCCTTACCCTTGAGATCCCACACGCATTCTTCCATCGTCAGCCAGCCCATGCCCTGGATGTAGGCACCTTCGATCTGGCCTAAGTCCACTGCGGGGTTGATGCTCTGGCCTGCGTCGTGCACGATGTCTACGGCTTTGAGCCACCATTCTCCCGTGCGGGTGTCGATCTCTACCTCGGTGACGGCTGCGCCGTAACAGTTGTAGTAAAACGCTTTACCCTGCAAGGTGGTGAAGTCGTATTTGATGTCGGGCGTCATGTAAAAGCCAGTGACGCTTAAGCCGACGCGGTCTAGCCAAGCTTGTTTGATGACGGCTGCCCACTCTACAGAATTCTTATCATTTTTGCCTGCAGCGCAGGTATTACGTGCGCAACCAGCTACAAACTCTATAGCGTCTGGCGTGCAGCCGAGCATACGCGCCGCAACCGGTGCCAAGCGCGCACGCATCTGGTCGCAGGCGTTGTTAACGGCTGCGCCGTTGATGTCGGCCCCGCTAGAGGCTGCGGTGGCTGATGCATTGGGTACCTTTTGCGTGTCGGTGCCAGTGACGCGCACTTGGCGTGCCGAGATGCCCAAGCCGTCGGCTGCTACTTGCGCCATTTTGGTGTTCAGGCCCTGGCCCATCTCGGTGCCGCCATGGTTAACGGTGACCGAGCCGTCCATGTAGATGTTGAGCAGCGCGCCGCCCTGGTTGAGCATGGTGGCGGTGAAGCTGATGCCGAACTTGAGCGGCACCAAGGCCACGCCTTTTTTGCGGTGTTTGTTTTTAGCGTTGAACGCTGTCACCGATTGACGGCGCGCGCGGTAGGCGGATTCTGCCTCTACCTGGTCGATCACTTTGTCGGCGATAAAGTCTTCAATCACCTGGTTGTACTGGGTGGTCATGCTGCCTGCATCGCCGCTGACGGCGGGGTCTTGGTACAGGTTGACTTTGCGCACGTCCAGCGGGTCTTTGCCAATCTGCTGGGCGATCTCTTCGATCACGGTCTCTATGCCAAACATGCCTTGCGGGCCGCCAAAGCCACGGAAGGCTGTGCCCGACTGGGTATGCGTTTTGCAGCGGTGGCTGATGATGTGCAAATGGGGCAGGTAGTAGCAGTTGTCAATGTGCAGCACCGCGCGGTCGTTCACTGGGCCGCTAAAGTCGGTGCTGTAGCCGCAGCGTGATGCGAGCATAAAGTCGGCGCCCAGAATGCGGCCACTGTCGTCAAAGCCTACGGTGTAGTCGATGCGAAAGTCGTGGCGCTTGCCGGTGATCATCATGTCGTCGTCGCGGTTGACGCGCAGCTTGACCGGCTTTTTCAGCAGATGCGCGGCCAACGCTGCGGACTGGCTGAAGATGCTGGCGTTGCCCTCTTTGCCACCAAAGGCACCGCCCATGCGGCGGCAGATCACTTCCACGTCTTTGGTGGTGAGGTTCAGCGCGGCAGCGGCTTCCCGCTGGTTGCCGTCGGGGTGCTGGGTGCTTACGTACAGGGTGAGCTGGTTGTCCTCACGCGGCACGGCGTAGGTGATTTGGCCTTCCAGGTAAAACTGCTCTTGCTGGCCGCAGTAGGTGCTGCCGGTGATTTTGCGCGGGGCGCGTTCAATCGCCTCGGCAGGTTTGCCGCGTGTGATGCCTTTGGCGGGCATGATGAAGCTTTTGGCTTCCAGAGCTTCTTCAATCGTCAGCAGGGCAGGCAGTTCCTTGACGAGTACTTTAGCGCGCTTGGCTACCTCGCGGGCGTAAAGCATGTCGTGCGCTACCACCACGGCCACGGCTTGGCCTAGAAACTCTACCTTGCCATCAGCTAAAAACGGATCGTCATGGATGATCGGGCCGCAGTTGTTCTCGCCAGGGATATCTTTGGCAGTAAATACGCCCACCACGCCATGCTGGGCGAGGATGGCGGCGCGGTCAATGCCCTCGCCGATCAGCTCGCCATGGGCTACGGGCGACAAGATGAGGGCTGCGTACAGCGTGCCGCGCAGCTCGGGGATGTCGTCGGTGTACACGGCCTCGCCCGTCACATGCAGGTGCGCGCTCTCGTGCACGATGCCTTGGCCTTGCTGGCCTGCTTGGTCGGTGGCGGGCAAGAGTTCTTTAAGGGTGGTGGGGGCGTTCATTTATGCAGCCTCCTTGAGGGTATCGGTAGATTCTTCCACAAATTGCATCACCAGGTTGCGCGCAACCAGCGAGCGGTACGCCCAGGTGGCGCGCAAGCCGTCGCGTGCAGGGAAGCTGGCGGTAATGGCTGCGTCGATGTCTGCGGCGCGCACGTCTTGCGGAGCTTTGCCCTCTAGCACGGCCTCAATTTTTGGCGCGCGGCAGGGCGATGGGGCCATGCCGTTGTAGGCGAGCTGCACGTTTTTCAGTTTGCCGTTGTGTAGCTCGTAACGCATAGCCGCCACCGTGGCAGAGATGTCTTGATCAAAACGTTTGCTGATTTTGTGGGCACGGAATACTTCGCCAGCTTTCGGCTTGGGCAGCTCGATGGAGACGATGAATTCACCCGCTTGCAGAACCGACTTTTTCATGCCGATGTAGAAAGCATCTAAAGAAACCTTGCGGGTTGCG
>JANMTF010000410.1:0-17812 GCA_031390175.1 Polaromonas sp. | reverse complement strand
CTAGAAGCGGCCAAAGTGCCCTGCGGCGCGATCAACAACCTGGCCGAGGTGTTTGCCGACCCACAGGTGCAGTCGCGCGGCATGGTGCACACTTGGGAGCATCCGCTCAATGGCGCAGTCCAGCTGGTGGCCAGCCCCATCAAAATGTCGCTCACGCCACCGCGTACCGACCTGCCGCCGCCGCTCCTGGGGCAGCATACCGACGAGGTGCTGGGCACATGGTTGAAGCAATAGCACTATATATTTAGTAGCTGCTCCCGCAATATTTTAAAGGGCTATAGGCCTAAAACGTTTATAAAAAGAGGTGAAGAATGGCGAATTTTGTCTTGGTACACGGTGCCTGGCATGGTGCGTGGTGCTGGAGCCGGGTGCAACCCGCGCTGGTGCGCTTGGGGCATGTGGCGCACGCCGTCACGCTCACGGGGGTGGGCGAGCGCGCGCACCTGCTCAGCAAAGCCATCACGCTGGAGACGCATATTGCCGACGTGGTGGGGCTGATTGAAGCCGAAGAGCTGAGCGACGTGGTGCTGGTGGTGCACAGCTACGCAGGCATGCTGGGCACGGCGGTGGCCGACCGCATGCCCACGCGCCTGAAGCACTTGGCCTACCTGGACGCCGCTATCCCCGAGCCAGGCGAGAGCTGGAGCGCGCGGCACACGCCCGCCACGCGCGATGGGCGCATTAGCGCTGCAGAGGCTTCAGTGCACTACACCTTGCCGCCACCTGACCCAGCCATCTTCGGCCTGTCAGGCGAAGACTGCGCCTGGGTACAGCGCCGCCAAACACCGCACCCGGCAGAGCCCTACACCCATGCGCTAGATTTTGATGCCCAGCGCGTAGCCAGTGTGCCGCGCACCTTCATCGACTGCACCAATCCACCCTTGGCCACCATTGACAGCATTCGCCAGCGCGTGCGCGACCCGCAGTTTTGGGGCGGCGCATGGCAGCGCGGTGGCCGCGTGGTGGTGATGGACGCAGGGCACGACCCGATGGTGAGTGCGCCTGACGATTTGCTGCGCGTGCTGTTAGATTGCGCCAAGTGAGCGGGTTGGAGCAGCGATGCACCGCATTGGCTTGGCTTGCTGGCGCAGCGACGGCGAGCACAAGGCAGCGAGTTGGCGTCCCGCAAAGCCCTGCGTGCTAACTGATAAGGGTCAACAGCCGGACGGCCAAGGGAATCAGCACTGAGGCTAGCAACACTTGCAAGGCCAGCGCCAGGCCCGCATAGGCCCCGGCATCGGCATTCACTGCGATGGCCCGCGCAGCGCCGATGCCGTGCGACACCGTGCCCAATGCAAAGCCGCGCGCGGCCCAGCCGGCTGCGTCGGTCGGAATGCGCAGGGCATCAAACAGGTATTTGCCCAGCAGCGCACCAACAATGCCAGTCAGCACCGCAAACACGGCGGCCAGTGCGGCAATGCCGCCAATCTTGTCGGCAATGCCCATCGCCACCGGCGCAGTGACCGACTTGGGCACCAGCGACAGCAACACATCTTGCGGCAGGCCCCAGGCCCAGCCCAATAGCAGCGCCGACCCAGCCGATGCCGTGCCGCCCGCCAGCGCGGCCAACAGCAAGCGTCCCCAACGCCGCTGTAGTTCAACGCGGCGCAGCCACAGCGGCCAGGCCAGCGCCACCACAGCGGGGCCGAGCAGAAAGTGGATGAACTGCGCGCCAGCAAAATAAGTCGGGTAGTCCACATCGGTGGCCAGCAGCCCGCTGGCAATCACCAGTACGCTCCACAGCACCGGGTTGGCCCACGGGGCTTGGTGCAGGCGCTGGTACAGGCTGTAGGCCAGCACATACACCACCAGGGTGGCGGTCAGGCCAAACAGGGGCGAGGCCGACAGGTAGACCCACAGCTCGACAAACTTAGGCATGGTCTTTGTCCCGCAGCCAATGCATGGCCAAAGCCGTCACCGCCAAGCCGACGATGGTAGACAGCACCAGCACGGCCAGCATCCGTCCGCCGTACTGGCCGACCAACCCTAAATGGGTCATCACGCCCACGCCGACGGGTACGAACAGCAGCGATAAGTGGGCTAATAAAAAGTGGGCGCATACCCCCACACTCGCTCGCACGCTGGGCCAGCGCAGTGCAACCAACAGCAGCACCATGCCCAGCACGGGGCCGGGCAAAGGCAGCGCCAAGGCGCGGGTCATCAACTCTCCCGCCGCCTGCGCGGCCAGCAACCAAGACAGCCCTTGCAGGCCCAGCGTGCTGGTGGGCGCGGTAGGCATATCGGCGGCTGCGTTGGGTGCAGCCTTTGAGGGTGAAGAACGCTGCTCTAGTGGATCAGGCACTGGGGCGGTCACAATGCAGTGCTTTCGGTTGGGCGTTGAACCGGGGCTTAAAACCGGGGCAGACCAGGGAAGGCGGTAGCCGCGCGGGACTGGCCACCGCGTACCAGTTCTTTGCCGTATTCGGCGCAGCGCTGTAGCGTAGGGATCACTTTGCCGGGGTTGAGCAAACCCTTAGCATCAAACGCCCGCTTCACGCCAAACATCTGCTCGTTCTCGGCGGCGGAAAACTGCACGCACATGCTGCTGAGCTTTTCGATACCTACGCCGTGCTCGCCCGTCACGGTGCCGCCCATGGCCACGCTGGTCTCCAGAATGTCGGCACCAAACAGCTCGCAGCGGTGCAATTGGTCGGCATCGTTCGCATCAAACAAAATCAGCGGGTGCAGGTTGCCGTCTCCCGCATGGAAGACGTTGGCGCATTTCAAGTTGTACTTTTTCTCCATCTCCTGGATGGCCAGCAAAATGTCAGCCAGGCGTTTGCGGGGGATGGTGCTGTCCATGCACATGTAGTCGGGGCTGATGCGACCACTGGCGGGGAAGGCGTTTTTACGGCCGCTCCAAAATTTCAGGCGCTCGGCCTCGCTGTTGCTCACCGCAATGGCGGTGGCACCACAGCGCTGCAATACCGCCGTCATGCGGCCAATCTCTTCCTCCACTTCTTCGGGTGTGCCGTCGCTCTCGCATAGCAAAATCGCCTCGGCCGTCAGGTCGTAGCCCGCGTGCACAAAGTCTTCTACGGCGGCGGTCATGGGCTTGTCCATCATCTCCAGCCCGGCGGGGATGATGCCTGCGGCTATCACGGCGGCCACTGCGTCACCGGCCTTGCGGATGTCGTCAAAGCTGGCCATGATGCAGCGCGCCAGCATCGGCTTGGGCACCAGCTTGACCGTCACTTCGGTGGTGACGGCCAGCATGCCCTCGCTGCCGATGATGATGCTGAGCAAATCCAGCCCCGGCGCGTCCAGCGCGTCGCTGCCAAACTCGACGGGTTCGCCTTCGATGGTGAAGCCCTTGACCTTGAGCACGTTGTGCAGGGTCAAACCGTATTTGAGGCAATGCACGCCGCCCGAATTCTCGGCCACGTTGCCGCCGATGGTGCAGGCGATTTGGCTGCTCGGGTCGGGCGCGTAGTACAGGCCTTGGGGGGCTGCGGCCTCGCTGATGGCCAGATTGCGCACGCCGCATTGCACGACGGCGGTACGGCTGAACTTGTCGATTTTCAGAATCTTGTTGAACTTGGCCAGCGACAGCGTTACGCCCAGGCGGTGCGGCATGGCCCCGCCAGACAGACCCGTACCCGCGCCGCGCGCGACCACGGGTACGCTCAGTGCATGGCAGGCTTTGAGTACGGCGGCCACCTGCTGCGTGGTCTCGGGCAGCACCACGCACAGCGGGCGCTGGCGGTAGGCGGTGAGGCCGTCGCATTCATAAGGCACGGTGTCTTCGCCGTGCCACAAAATAGCGTGCGCGGGCAGGGCGGCTTGCAGGGCGGGCAAAATGCGGCCAAGCTGGGCGCTAAGCTCGGCGCGCTCGGTGGTTTGCAAAATCTGGGGGCTGACGGCTACGTTCATGGCGGGCTTTAATGGAATCACTACGCTGGACTTTAGGGCATTTGTGTGCATCGGGTTTGATGAATTTTCACAACCGCGTGCAAACCACTTGCCTTGAAGCTTGGGCAAGAAGAGCGGAGCCATATTGCAAAATTACTTTTTGCAACATATTGCTATTAAATATATAGCTGTTACCGCGATATTTTAAAGGGCTTGTGGCATTTATCGCTATAAACGTGCAAGTTTCCTCGCTTGCAGCGCACTACTTGCGCGTGTGCCGCCCAGTTGCTGGAAAAAGGCTTCAAAAAATGTTACCTTGCATACCTTGTAAAAATTTTTAGTTAAAAGCAGGAGCTAGGGTGTGATGGTGGTGTATTCAGTGTTTCGTAGTGGTTTGGTAGTCTGTGCAGCGGCCGCGCTGCTGCCCGCTTGGGCGCAACAGGCAAGCACCCAGATAGTGGCCAGTGGCCCCACCCGCATGCAGCGTTGCCAAGCCGAGATCACGGACGTCAAAGGCTCTGCCCGCACCTTGAAGCTGCGCAAATGCCTGATAGACCGCACCGAGGGTGAGCGCTTGCTTACGCGCGATTGCAACCGCCAGTACCGTGCTTTGCCCACGGGCCATAAAGTGGACAAAGTGGCGTTTCAAAAACAGTGTGTCGTCACCGGACTGAGTGCAAGTACAGAAGCGTTGCCGCGCCGCAAGGTGGCTGCGCCCGTAGCAGGGGCATCGGGCGCGTCCGCGACGCCTGGGCAGCCTGTACAGGGCAAGCCAGTAAGCGCCAAGGCTCCAAGCGCGCCAGTAACCACTGCGGTAAGCCAAGCAGCCAGCAAGCCCACAGATAAACCTGCAAGCAAGCCAGTGGCTAAACCTGCTCCTGGCGTGACAGCTAGTCCGGTTACCAGCCCTGTTACCAGCAAGCCATAGCAGCTAAAAAGCGGGTTGCTGGCTACGCTACGCTGCCCTGCAACCACTGCGCAAACGCTGCGCACTCCCACCTGTCCAGCGTGCCCGTGCGCCAGCACAGGTAGTGGGCATGCGGACTGGGTACGTTCACGCTCGACAGGCGCACCAGCGCGCCACTCTCCAGCCACGGCGCGCCCAGCTTGGTGCGTATCAGGCCCACACCCAGGCCTAGCGCAGCGGCATCGCACATCAGGCCAATGTCGTTAAAGCTCGAACCGTCCACTGGCTCGGGCCAGTCCAACTGGTGCGCGGCAAACCAGGTGCGCCAAGGCTCCAGCGGGCTTTTCAAAAGCTTGGCCTTGGCCAAGTCTTGCGGTGCATCGAACGGCCCATGGTCGCGCAGGTAGGCGGGCGATGCCATCGGCGTAACCACGTCTTTGAATAAGCACACATGCTCCACATCGGCATAGCGCCCCGTGCCAAAGCGGATCGTCAAATCGGCATCTTCAGCCACCACGTCCAGCAGCGGAATGCTCACCTGCAAAGTCAAATCAATCTCGGGGTAAGCGTCGGCAAAGGCCTTGAGGCGCGGCATCAAAATCGAGCGCGCAAAAGTAGGTGTGACAGCCACCTTCAGCTTGCGCTTACCTTGCGGCGTGTCTCTGCCCGGAAACCGCTCCAGCGCCGCCAGCCCTTCGCGCACCTGCGCCAGGTATTCGCTGCCCTCAGTGGTGAGCGAAAAGTCTGCCCGGCCAAACAAGCGCACCCCAATGATTTCTTCCAACTGCCGAATCCGGTGGCTCACCGCGCTGGGTGTCACGCATTGCTCTTCGGCTGCCTGCGTCACGCTGCGCAGACGTGCCAGGGCTTCGAAAGTGAGTAGGCATTGGATAGGGGGGATGCGACTAGTCATTGGACAAAAAGAACGCTTGTTCTCGTATCCAAATGTCCAGCATAGGTACTTCACGCAGGTACTGGCCGTGCCCTAGGCGTGAAATGAGGCCTTTATTTTCGAGTCTGAGCAAAGCCTTTTGTGCTGCTGCACGCGAGAAGCTTGCGCGCTCATACACTTTGAGTGAAGCCTCTGAAAATGGTTCTTGCTCTTTGAGCAACTGCATGTACACCGTTCGGTCTGAGTCGTTCAGTTGGCCCCACTGCTGTCCGCACCAACTATCAGGGCCAACCAAATTTTCAGTGATATCTCGCCACATGGCCTCTATATTCGTGGTTCTAAAAATGACCAAACGTTGCGTCAGGCCAGTTATTACATGGGCGTTGCGGCCCGATAGTTCAAACAGCTCGCTCAACGTGTCTGGCGGCAAAACCAGAGAGGTGATGCGTTGGAAAATACCTTCTAAGTGCTGCACAAAATCGTGCGACATGGGTTGAAACGGAACGATATCTGCAAACTGGAAAAAAGGCGCTTTATTATTGGTAAACAGACGGTGCAAGTCAGCATGTGACGAGCCCGTAAAAACCACCCTCACGTTGACGGGCGCCATATCAAGCAAGGTGCGCAATGTGGCGGCTAGTGTTGCAAATCTGGCAGAACTGGCTAAGTGTTGAATTTCATCAAAAACGACCAACGCCGGTTTGGTATTTAGCCCCTTTAGCCAGTCACGCCATGAAGTGGTGAGCTGAGAGAGCTCTTGTGTAGTCGCTGCTTTGGGGTGCTGTGCCCGCTCTACCTCAATCTCAGCCTCCGCAATATTGGGCAAGCTGAGTTGCAATCGACCTTTCATGCTGTTGCTGTTGGCACCTTTTGTAGCCTGAACAAGAGCCTGGAGCATGCTACTTTGTGGACTATCCTTATTTTCCCAAAGAGAACAGTACAGCGTCGCGGTTTTTTTTTGCTGCGCCAGTGGTATCAAATCCTGCAGTACAAACTCGGTCTTTCCAATGCGGCGGCGACCAAAAAGCGCTAGGCGCCTGATGCCGCTATCAAAAAGTAAGTTGTAATAATACCCAGCCAACTCAGGCCGACCAAAATGCCAGCTTATTTTGGTGGAGTCTTCGTATTTGGCTGACTTGCTAGCACGCATTAAATTACACCCATATGGAATATATTCGATTATATACTTTGTTGGTGTAATTGTGAATGTCTAGTTTTCACGTGTTTTCAGATTCAATAAAAACGGAGTGCTTACCTGAACACCACCGTCTTATGCCCATTGATCAGCACCCGATGCTCGCTATGCCATTTCACAGCGCGGGCGAGAACCTGGCTTTCGGTGTCTTTGCCGCGGGCGGTGAGGTCTTCTACCGTGTCGCTGTGGTCGCAGCGGGCGATGTCTTGTTCGATGATGGGGCCTTCGTCCAAATCAGCCGTCACATAATGGGCGGTCGCGCCGATAAGTTTGACACCCCGGTCATGTGCCTGGTAGTAGGGCTTGGCACCTTTGAAGCTGGGCAAAAAGCTGTGGTGGATGTTGATGGCCCGGCCCGCTAAATTGCGGCACAGCTTGTCGCTCAAAATCTGCATGTAGCGGGCCAGCACCACCAGCTCGGCACCTTCGGCGTTGATGATCTCGATCTGCTTGGCCTCGGCCTGCTCTTTGGTGGCGGCCGTCACTGGCAGGTGGTGAAACGGCACGTTGTAGCTGGCGGCCAGTTGGTAAAAATCACGGTGGTTGCTGATGATGGCGCGGATGTCCAGTGGCAGCATGCCGCTCTTCCAGCGGAACAGCAGGTCGTTCAGGCAATGGCCTTCTTTGCTGACCATCAGCACGGTGCGCATGGGGGCGGCTGCAGCGTGCAGCTTGAGCTGCATGGCAAACTTCTCGCCAAAAGGCTCTAGCTGGCCGCGCAGCTCGGCCTCAGTGAGGGTGGCGCAGGCAAAGCGCACACGCATGAAGAACAGGCCGGTAGCGTGGTCATTGGTTTGGGCGGCCTCTTCGATGTTGCCGCCGCGCTCCAGTAAAAAGCCCGACACGGCGTGGACGATACCCGTGCGGTCGGGGCAGATTAGGGTTAGGATGTAGGTCGATTGCATGGCTGTATTTTCGCTGATTTTGGGTGTGTTTAGGCCTTTTTTTAAGTGTTTTTGGCCTCTAGCCCACTAAACAATTGCGGGAGCAGCTACTGTTTATATAGCATTTGAGAAATGAAGGAGACCCGCCATGGCCTTTAACGACTTCACGATGGACAACTTTTGGTTGCCCTACACCGCCAACCGCCACTTTCGCCAAGACCCGCGCGTGCTGGTGGCCGCCGAGGGCATGCACTTCACCACCCACGATGGCAAAAAGGTGCTGGACGGTATCAGCAGCCTGTGGTGCGTGGGCGCGGGGCATAACCGCAAACCGATCAACGAGGCGATTAAAAAGCAGCTAGACACGCTGGACTACGCCACCGCTTTTAACGCCAGCAACGACAAAGCCTTCAAAGCCGCAGAGATGATTGCCCACATGGCACCGGGCGACCTGAACAAGGTGCTGTTTTGCAACTCGGGATCTGAGGCAGCCGACACGGCCATGAAAGTGGCGCTGGCCTACCACCGCGCGCGCGGCGAAGGCCACCGCAATATGTTCATTGGCCGCGAGCGCGGCTACCACGGCGTAGGCTTTGGCGGCATGAGCGTGGGCGGCATTCCGGGCAACCGCAAGGCCTACGGCACCTCGCTGCTGCCGCGCGTAGACCATATGCGCTTCATCCACGACCCGGTCAACCACGCCTACATCCACAACCAGGAGCCGGTGTGGAACGAGGACATCTTGACCGAGCTGGAAAACCGCATTATTCCCCTGCACGACGCTAGCAATATTGCAGCAGTGATGGTCGAGCCGGTGGCCGGCAGCGCAGGCTGGTATTTGCCACCCAAGGGCTACTTGAAGCGCCTGCGCGAAATCTGCGACAAGCACGGCATCTTGCTGATTTTTGACGAAGTGATCACCGGCTTTGGCCGCCTGGGCGTGAACTTTGGGGCCGACTACTACGGCGTGGTGCCCGACATGCTGACCTTTGCCAAATGCGTCACCAATGGCGTGATCCCGCTGGGCGGCGTGATTTGCCGGGAGCAGATTTACCAAACCTTCCAGGACGCCCACGCCAAGTCGCCCGACCACGCCATAGAGTTCATGCACGGCTACACCTACAGCGGCCACCCCGTGGCCTGCGCAGCAGCGATAGCCACACTCAACTTGTTCAAAGAAGAAAACCTGTTTGAACGCGCAGGCCAGATGGGCCAAGTGCTGGGCGACGCGATGCACAGCGCCTTGAAGGGTTTGCCCAATGTGGTGGGTATCCGCACCTTGGGGCTTGCAGGTGCGGTAGAGCTGAGCAGCATTGCAGGGGCACCCGGCAAGCGCGCCTATGACATCTTTTTAGACTGCTACCACCATGGCGTGGTGGTGCGCGCGGCGGGAGAGAACTTGGTGCTGTGCCCGCCCTATATTGTGGACAAAGCGCAGATCGAGCAAATGGTGGGCACACTGGCTACCAGCATCAAAAAGCATGCTTAAAAAACGGTGACTGGCAGGCCCAGCCCCGCAGCGCCCCTTTGCAAAAGGTTGCGCAGGGGGCTTGGCAATGCAAACCCTGCTCAGTTGCTGGCAGGCAGCTTGCCCATGTTTTGCATCTGCTTTTTAAATTCAGCGCAATAGTCTTGGCCAGTGTCTTGGCGCGGCCATAGCCTGATGCGCACGGACGTGTCGGGTGCCAAGCGCTGTAGCTGAAAGGGCACACCCAAGAGCGGGTCCAAGTGACCGCTACCTGCCAACAGCACGATGGTTTTGCCTTGTGCCGCAGCGGGCCGCGCCTCGCTCAGCAAAGTGTCGGCCATTTCCACATCACGCGCCACCTGCGCGCGTGCCATGGGCTCCAACTGCGCCGTGGGTAGCATGTCGCAATGGCCGCTACGAATGGCGTCGAGATGACCTTGCCAGGCCTGCGCCGTGAACAGGCTGGCATAGTCGGGTGCTTGCATCGCGGCGCGCAGCTTGGGTTGTGGCAGATTGCCACCCGCTACCGGCACCCCCGCACGCACAGCGGCCATGATGGCGGTGCGGTAGTGCTCCCACGGCCAAGCTTTGGTGTTCCAGCCCAGTGCGGCTTGCACCTGTGCCTCGGTGGAACCACGATCCTGCGTATCTGTGCGCGCATGGGTGTTGGCCATCTCCAGCACCAGTGCGCCCAGCTGGCGCTTTGCAATCAGCTCTTGAATTGCATCCGCATGCAGTCTGGGATGGCTGGGCGCATCGTGCTGTTCACCCAACAGCAACAGTTGCGCTCGGCTACCAGATGGCGTGCCGCAAGCGGCAAATCCCCCGCAGGCTGCGACCAGGCATAGCCTGGCACACAGTGTCCAGAATCGAATAGTTATCACCATGCCAAGATAGTAGTTCAGCCGCTAAAGGCACATAAGCAGTCAACTATTGCGGCGTAATTGTCAGTGCGCCGAAACGTGCATGCTGTAAACAATCAAAAAATAATCCATATCGTTTTAGTAATAAAGTTCTCGGTGAGCGTTAAGATGCTGCATGGCTCTTATATTTTGTTTACAGTTGCCCCATGTGCACATCTGTTAGTCGGCCCAGCGCGCATGCCGCTGGCCCTTGGGGCGCAGTGCGCCGATGAAAAGTCTGTTGGGTTTATTTTCCAGACGTTCCCACCGCACGCAAGATGCGCAGCTGGATGAGGAAGGCCACGAGCGCACGGTGCGCATGCCGCTGGAGGGTGGTGTTGAAAGCAGAGATGATTCTCGCTTGGCCAACAGTGTGCAGTCATGGGCCTCTTCACTCAATTCTCACAGCCATCACAACGACGCAGAGCAGGTAGTCGCTTCCGCCACTTGGCAGCGCGTGGTGAACGAACGCTATGGTGAGCTGAAAAGCATGTCTGCCACCTTGCCGCTGGGCAAGTTAACCGCTGTGCGGGTAGGCGCAGAGCTGTGGGCTGCACGCAGCCTGCCCCGCGGCAAGCCCCTGCATGTGATGGCGGGGACCAAGCTGGTGGCTGTGCTGGACACCCGTAACCACCACGTGGCTTTGCGCAACGACGTGGTGCGCAAAGAGCTGGATAACCTGGTGACCATCTCCATGCCAGAGTCTGCAGCAGCCAGCCCCACAGGTTTTACCAACAGCTATTTGTGGGACGTGATTTGGCAATACGCCATGCACGATCCCACCGCGCTGATGGAGGTGCCGCGCGAGGTGGCTTACCGGCCGCTGCAAATGCGCCGGCTGCCAGCAGTAACGCCCAGTTTGCTCGAGCCGCGCCACACCGTCTTGATGCGCTTTTTATTAAAAGACAATTTTACGTTTGAGCAACTGCTCAGCTTGACGGAGATTCCCATCTACGAGCTGTGCCAGGACATCACCGCTTTGGTACTGACGCGGGCCGTGCGTGCTGTGTAAGTGATGGCTTTCGCGTGGCGTAACCTGCCCCATGCAAGGCGATCGCCCCTTTAATCTCAGTGCAAAATCACCGGGTTTTGCGCTAGCTGGGTATAGCACTCCAGCGCATCTTCCACTTCGTCTTGTGTAGGCGTTTTTTCTTGCCAGGCGTTGATCTGCTGTTGAAACAGCTCGGCCCAGGAGCCGTCTAAATACACCTCTTTGCCCGAGCGTTTGTCGACAATCTCAAAACCGTGGCGCGCCAGGCGCAGGCCCGAGTTGTCGGTGCTGCCGTTGGCACCGCGTACCGATTTGCCGTTGACAGCGTTGTTCATGCCGCTGCGGTTGTGCATAGCTACCTCTACCGCGTCTTGCGCTTTGGATGAATCCTGGGCCTCAGCGTGCAGGTGTACCACCACATAAGAGTCAGAGTCGTAGAGCATTTGCATACAGTTTTGTCCTTTAACGCTGTTTCAAGCGTACTACACATGATGTAGCAACGCGCGGGCCAATTTCAAGGCCTACAGGATTTTTAAGCAAAATTTCACGAAAAACGCCACAGTTACAGCGTTTTAGCGCAGTGCCGGGCTGCGCAGGAGCAACTCCAAGGTGTTGCCGTTGGCCTCAGTTTGCAAGATGCGCACCGGCAAATAACCCAAATTTGGAGCCAACCAAAGCTCCAGCCGTGAGTCAAATTCTTTGCGCGGGTTGCGCACCATATGCAGCGCCATCGCCTGCCCCGCAGGCACCTGGATTTTTTCGGCCGCATTCACCACAAACATCCACGTGTCGGCCTCCTCGGTATTTGCCACTTGCAGCGACACCTGGCCGGCTTGGGTCAACTGGTCAGCGCCGCCTGCGGCCATGGCGGCCAGCTGCATCAGCACGCTCAGACGGTCTTGCGCGCCGCTTTGCAGAGGGGCGCTGTTTTGCTTGCCTGAAAAACTGATTTTGCCTACATCGCGCTGAAAGTGCGCGGCTTTTTCGCTGCGGTTAAAGCGTTTGTCAGAAAATCTCTCGGGCTGCAAACCCTCCGCACCCAGCTTGCCCACGCTGGTTTGGGTAAGCAGGGTGACAAACAAGGCAGAGGACTCCAGGCGCAGTTGGTAGTCATTCCCATCGGTTATCCATTTCAAAGTGCCAGAGCCGTTTTTGGGCTGTCCCCCACTGACTTGGGTCGCGTTGTAACTTAGCTCGCCAGAGGCAGGAAACTGTAGCCTCAACGCTTTGCGCTGCGCGCTATCTGCTTCTTGCTTGGCCAGCTCAGCGGGGGTGAGTGTGCTGATGGATGCGGCAGGGTTGGCGCTGGTGTCGGTGTTGGGAACAATTGCGTTAACGGCAGTCGTGGTTTCTGGGTTCGGTAGTGGCGCAGGTTCTTCGCGCAGCGCGACAGTCTCAGTCGGAGCATTCAGTGACGGGGCGGCGGGTGATTCCACAGAAGCAGGGTCAATTTTTGCTATTACTTCAGGAGCTGCTTCCGCAATATTCTTCTGGGCTACAGTAACATTAGGCTTTGAATTTACAGGAGAGGGCGTTTTTTTGGGGGGAGCTACCGGCGCGGGTGCTGTGGCAACAGACAACGCTGCAACCGGTGCGACTAAAGGTGTGACTAAAGGTGTGACTAAAGGTGCAGGGGCCGCCTCAATCTGGCGCGTAGTCAAGGCCGTGGCGGGCCCAGCCCCAGTGCTCAAGGCGGTGGGATAGTCCGACAACAGCAAGGCGTGCGCCAGCAACACCCCAGCCGCCAGCGCCAACAAGCTGCGTAGCGGCATAGGAAAGGTGGAGCTATTGGGCATACTGCCAAATATACCCCGCAGTGGGGCTCAAGCCGCGTGCGGCGCGCCCAGGTCGCTGGACAGCTGCTGCGCGCAGCGCTTGAGCGGCGTGGCTACTGCGCCGTTCCATGCCGAGTCAAAGCTGGCCGTAGAGCCCAGCGACACCAAGCCCAGCACCAAGTGCCCGCTGGCATCAAACACCGGCGCACAAAAGCCTGCGATGCCGGGCAGCAAGGTGTCCGACACCCTGCCCAGCCCGTGGTGGCGGGTTTGCAGCAAGAGTGCCTGAGCGGCGGCCATCGTGGTGGGAGCGTCGCCGCGCAGTGCGGTAGTGGCCGCTTTGGCCAAAACGGCCACCTCGGCTCTTAACGTCGCCGCAATCGCCTCGGGTGGTGCGTAGGCGGCAAAGCAGCGGCCGGTGGCGCTGGTGAGCAAGGGCATCACGTCGCCCAGGCGCAGGTTCACGGTGATAGCCTGGGCCGACTCTTGCCAGTGCACGATGGTGGGGCCATGGTTGCCCCAAACGGCGATGGCCAAGGTTTGGCCTACTTGGAGCATCAGCTCGTTCATGCGCGCGCGGGCAAGCTTCACGGCATCAATCCTTTCCAGCGAAGCAAGCCCTAACTTTAGTGCTGCCGGGCCAAGGTCGTAGCGCGTGTTGTGCTCGTCTTGCACCACCAGGCCCAGACGCTGAAAGCTCACCAAATAACGGTGCGCCTTGGCCGCGCCCATGCCCGCAGCTGCGCCCAGGTCGCGCAGCATCATCGGCGCGCGGGCGCTGGCAAGCGCGTTGAGCAGTGCAAAACCTACTTCGACTGATTGGATACCGGCTTGGGGTTTGGAAGGCATGGAACATAGCGTAAAGTGGCGTTGCGAAACAATGGCAAAAATAGCGTCAAAGGCTATGGCGCGAAACCACCTAGAATTACGCAATGGTAAACGAGTTTACCTAAACGTAATTATCAACACAATGCACTGCGCCATTAAAACCGCCGTACTTAAGCAAAATCAGGTGCGCAGTTCCTGCGCACCCACCACAGGAATTGTATGAAACTCGCCACCCTCAAAGACGGCTCGCGCGACGGCCAACTGGTCGTCGTCTCGCGCGACCTCGCCACTGCCCACTACGCCACCGGTATCGCCAGCAAATTGCAGCAGGTGCTGGACGACTGGAACTTTCTCTCGCCGCAGTTACAAGACCTGTACGACACGCTGAGCCAAGGCAAAGCCCGCCACGCCTTCCCGTTTGAACCCAAGCAATGCATGGCCCCGCTGCCGCGCGCCTACCAGTGGGCCGACGGCTCGGCCTACATCAACCATGTCGAGTTGGTACGCCTGGCGCGTAACAGCACCGTGCCGGATAACTATTACACCGAGCCGCTGATGTACCAGGGCGGCAGCGACGACTTTATCGGCCCCTGCGACGACGTGCCCTGCGTGAGCGAAGCCTTTGGCATCGACTTTGAGGCCGAGCTGGCCGTCATTACGGGCGACATCAAAATGTGCAGTAGCCCTGAGCAGGCGCTAGAGGGCATCCGCTTGGTGATGCTGGCCAACGACTGGAGCCTGCGCCATCTGATCCCCGACGAGCTGGCCAAAAGCTTTGGCTTTTTGCAAAGCAAGCCCGCCACCGCGTTCAGCCCCGTGGCTGTGACTTTGGACGAGCTAGGCGACAGCTGGCAAGCAGGTCGCTTGCATCTGACCGCGCAAAGCCAGTGGAATGGGCGCACTGTCGGCATGTGCGACGCTGGCAAAGAGATGACCTTCCACTTTGGCCAGCTCATCGCCCACCTGTGCAAAACCCGCAACGTGCGCGCGGGCAGCATCATCGGCAGCGGCACCATCAGCAACAAAGCGGTAGAAGTCAAAGGCAAAAAAGAATGGGCCAAGGGCTATAGCTGCATCGCCGAAAAACGCGCGATAGAAACGATTCAAGACGGCAAGCCTTCTACAGACTACATGAAGTTTGGTGACACGATTCGTATTGAGATGAAGGGCAAGGACGGGCAAAGCGTGTTTGGAGCGATTGAACAAGAAGTTGTGAAGTACGGCGCGTGATGGGTCTTATCGGTATTAGGGTGGACTGTCTAGACTGAAGCCACATCACAGACTGTTGTAGTACGGGGTGTAACCGTGACGCAATCGAGCTTGCGTAGCTTTTTGTTGCTGCAAATATTTATCAGCGACTGAGATGCAGGGACAATGCAGAACCTTTCGAAGTCCTTTAGAACACGAGCATGGCCACCGAACCACTTAGAACAGTAGCAATTGACGTATTGGCCGAATACATTGGCATCGGTGCGCAATTTGTGGTGGACGATGCATTTGACGATGTAGCAAAAAATGCGGCCTTCGCACGCGATCCCAAGCTGGCGGAGATGTATTTTTTTGTCTGCATGGGCAAATTGCTGCCGCCTGAGGTGCCCTATGGAAGAGTCAAAGAAGCCATTTTGAAAATCATGCAAAGCAAGGCTTAGCAGCACCCAAGTTCACCAGCAGGCTACATACCAGTCTGAAATCCGAAACATCATTCACCCTGTCATAAAGGAACGCTCACATGAAATCTATCCAAGCTAAATTAACGGTCGGCCTAGGCCTGATCATCGTATTTTTTCTACTCCAGGCGGGCTTGGTTTGGTGGAGCCAGGACAATGCCCGGCGTGAGGTAGTAGAGGCTACACGCAAAAATACACTGGCCTCATCCGAGTTGGGG
This sequence comes from Polaromonas sp., assembly GCA_031390175.1. Taxonomy (GTDB): domain Bacteria; phylum Pseudomonadota; class Gammaproteobacteria; order Burkholderiales; family Burkholderiaceae_C; genus JAAFIP01. The sequence goes on along the minus strand of JANMTF010000410.1, from coordinate 2,233 downwards.
CAATTGGCCGTGTTGGCCCAGCAAGTGCGCCGCTACGAAAAAGAGTATTTTGTATATGTGGGCAATAAAGAGCGCCGCGATGCCTACACCAAGGAGTGGAATGGCACGTCAGAAAAAATCACCAAAGTACTCAAAACTATCCGTAGCAATGAGGGCGCAGCCTTCAACGCCGCTGATATTGCCAAGGTGGTTACCTGGATTGGTGCCGCAGAATTTTATGCATCCGAGATGGAGAAAATTTTCAGCACGGTGGACAGGCAAGCAACCAGTGCGCCCAGCACCACGACGGCCACACTCACGGCAATCTCTGCGGTCGAGGCCAATAGCATGATCACCGCAGGTAAAGACCGTTTTTCGGGCGTATTGATCAAAGGCGTGTCAGAAATGGCGGTTGAAAAAACCAAACAAACCTTGGCCTTGGCAGATGTAGCCTCAGAAGGGTTTTCCAAAATGCTCTACGGCGTATTGAGCACGGTGCTCATCGGTATTTTGATTGCCTTGGGCCTGATGTTCACCTTACCCCAGTCGGTCACGAAACCACTGGCGCAGTTGACCAGCGCTGTCGATGGCATCAGCAAGGGTAACCTCGACAAGAAAATGGACTCTGCTGGCGTTGCAGAGTTTGAAGGCCTAGCTGCCGCACTGGAGCGCCTGCGTCTGGGCCAGCAGGCACTGGTAGCACGTTTGCGCAAATAATGCCGTTGGCTGTCGCACAAGAGGTGCTAGCCAGCACCCAGCGCTGGTTGGAGCGCGCCGTGATCGGCCTGAATCTGTGCCCGTTTGCCAAGGCCGAGCATGTGCATGGGCGTATTCGCTACTGCGTGAGTGAGGCGGTGGAGCCTAGTGCGTTGTTGCTGCAGCTAGAGCAAGAGATTGTTTTCTTGCTGGCGCAAGAGCCTTCTAAGGTGGAAACCACGCTGCTCATCGTGCCGGAGATGTTGGGTGATTTTTTGGACTACAACGATTTTCTGGACGAGGCCGATGCGATGCTGGAGCATGTCGACCCGGATGCGCAGCTCCAGATCGCCAGCTTTCATCCGCAGTACCAGTTTGCTGGCACGCAGGTGGACGATATGGAAAACTATACCAACCGCTCGCCTTACCCGATGCTGCATTTGCTGCGCGAGGACAGCGTGGAGAAGGCGGTGGACAGCTTTCCCGATGCGGCCAGCATTTATGAGCGCAATATTGCGACGCTAAAAAAACTGGGGCTTGAAGGATGGAAGACAATGTTGGCATGAAAGCCAAGCCATCGTCCAAGTCAACGTCTAAGACTGCACCGTCTGCGCCTATCACCACCAGCGGCGAAAAATACGACATCCGCCCCGAGCAATCGGTCGAGCTGCTCAAAGCCCTGCACATCCTCACGCGCGAGGGCAAGCTCAACCAAGACTCGCGGCGCAAGCTCAAGCAGGTCTACCATCTGTTCCAGTTCATCGAAAAACTGTTGCTGGAACTGGTTTCCGACCGATGCCGATCGGCGGCAGATGGCGACGCGGCAGCGTCAGGCGATGGCATCACGGTCGCCGACCATGGCGCAGGAAAGTCGTATTTGGGATTCATCATCTACGATCTTTTTTTCCGCTCCCGTGGCAATGGATGGATTTACGGGATCGAAACCCGTCATGAACTGGTGCAAAAATCGCGTGACCTGGCGGCCAGGCTTGGTTTTGACCGGATGTCATTTCTCGATCTCAGCGTGTCCGACGCCGCCACCTCGGACCAGTTGCCTGGGAGAATCGACCTGGTAACCGCATTGCATGCGTGTGACACCGCGACCGACGATGCAATTCAGTTTGGGCTGCAAAAGTGCGCCAGATTCATGGTGCTCGTGCCATGCTGCCAGGCGGAAGTGGCCCGGATGCTGAACGCCAGCAAAGGGCTCAATCTGGGCCGCACGCCGCTGGCCGAACTATGGCGTCACCCGTTGCACGCGCGAGAGATGGGAAGCCAATTGAGTAATGTGCTGCGTTGCCTGTATCTGGAGGCGTCGGGGTACCAGGTCACCGTTACCGAACTGGTTGGCTGGGAGCACAGCATGAAAAACGAACTCATCATTGCGCGCCATACCGGACAACGCAAGCAACACGCGGCCGAGCGCCTGACGGTGATGCTCGATCAGTTCGGTCTGCAGCAATTGATGCGCACGCGGTTTGCTTTGCAATCTGTCGTGCCGTAAGCCGCCGTTTGCGCCTATGGCACGCCTTCCCCGTCTCACGGTTCCCGGATACCC
>JANMTF010000374.1:0-6221 GCA_031390175.1 Polaromonas sp. | reverse complement strand
CAAATATGTGTTATCGGATATCCTCCGATGTATGATAAATGAGTTTTCAATTGCACAGCGCTGGGAAGTAATGCGCGAGGCGCTTGACGAGCGGCAAAGGCGACTGCTTGTCGGGGTCGAGGCCATGACGCTAGGACGCGGAGGTGTCTCCGCTGTGGCGCAGGCCACAGGTGTATCGCGCACCACCATCACCGCTGGCATTGAGGAGATTACAGCCCTAATGGCCGGCGATAAAAGCGCAGCACAGGCAACTGGGCGGCCCCTGGGTACACGACAGGCGGGCGCTGGACGCAAGAAGGTTGAAAGCCAAGATGCGACCTTACTGCCCGACTTGTTGGCTCTGGTAGACTCCACCACCCGTGGCGACCCAGAGTCAGCGCTGCGCTGGACGTGCAAAAGCCTGCGCAATTTGGCCGACGAGCTCAAGACTCTAGGGCACAGCGTCAGCCACGTCGTGGTTGGCAAACTCCTGAAGGCTCAAAACTACAGCCTGCAAGCCAACGTCAAGGTGCTGGAGGGCAATCAAAGCCCTGATCGCAACGCACAGTTCGAGCATCTCAACGCCGCTGTCTCCAAGGCCTTGCAGGCACAGATACCCGTGATCTCGGTAGACACCAAGAAAAAAGAGTTGGTAGGTGCCTACAAAAACGCGGGGCAAGAGTGGTTAGCCAGCGGCGAGCCCGTCCAAGTCAAGGTGCATGACTTTATCGATAAAGAGCTGGGTCGGGCCAATCCGTATGGGGTCTACGATCTGGCAGCGGATGAGGCTTGGGTCAGTGTGGGCACAGACCATGACACAGCCTCTTTCGCCGTGCAAACTATCCGCAGGTGGTGGTTTAGCATGGGGATACAACGCTACCCCAAAGCCAAACAATTGATCATCACCGCCGATGGCGGGGGCAGCAATGGGCATCGTATACGCTTGTGGAAGCTGGAACTCAGTCGTCTGGCGCAAGAGACAGGGCTGGATATCCATGTGCATCACTTCCCGCCGGGCACGAGCAAGTGGAACAAGATCGAGCATCGATTATTCTCCTTCATCACGATGAATTGGAGAGGTCAACCGCTGGTCAGTCATGAGGTCATCGTCAATCTTATCGCCAGCACAAAGACGCGAAGCGGTTTAAGGGTAAGAGCACAACTCGACACTGCCCAATACCCCAAAGGTATCATCGTCAGTGATGAAGATTACTCGGCTATCAAGCTCGTGCGCCATGAGTTCCATGGCGATTGGAATTATCAAATTCTTTCGGGTTAATATTGTTCATGTTATTTGTTAACAGTCCCTAAGCGCTTGAGGTGAATGGTCTAGGGCCCGCGCACGTCACCCAAGACGCGGTTACTGAAGTGAAGACGGCCCAAAGACCTGCTGGTGCACCCGCGCAGGCAGCCAGCGCAGCCAGTGGCGCAGTCCCATAGGCTTTTGCTCGGTGCGGATACTACGGGTCAGCGCCAAGCACGCCAAGGCCCGCAGCAAGGCGGGGCGCGACAGGCGCAACCCGTCTTGCAATTCTTGCGCCGTGCGTGACTGGGTGTCGAGCGCGCCCAGGATGGCCACGCAATGGTCACCCAGCTCGCGCTTGCTAAGCTCGGTATGGCGGCGGTGGGTAAGGCGCTGGCGCAGGTAAATGCTGGGAAGCACTTGGGATAAAAGCTGTTCGGGGCAGCGTTTGGCAAACTCCCATAGCGCTTGCTCCAGGGGCAAAGTGGTAAAGCCCGGTGCGCCAAACACGGTGGACTGCGGTGCCAGTATCACGCTGCCCGCTTCAATCAGTTCCACCGGCACGTTGTTTAAAAGGTGCACCCGCCAATGCTTGGTCTCTATGGCTGCAATCAGCAAAGGCCCATCGATCACATGCAAGCGGTGGGTTTTCCAGCGAGCCCGCTCCAGCCAGGCGCAGCGGCCCAGCGCATACATCACCCGCAAGATGAATAGATCATTGGCTATCTGCTGCAAGCCGATACGCAGCTCTTCCAGCGCGCCAGGAAATTGCAATGCAGGCAGACGGTGCATGCCATCACCCACCGGAGTCTCCACCAGCGCGCCCAGCAGGCATACAGGTTGGCTTTTGTACAGGCCTTTGCTGTCCAAGCGCAGGCGGGAGTGCTCATACGCACCGCTCATGGACTCGGCAGAGGTGATTTTGAAGTCGTGCTTACCAAGGATTTCAGACTGAGACGATGCGAATGGCGGTACCGGCCCATACACCACGCTGGCGCGGTGGGCCAGGTACACGTCGGCCTGCACACCGGTTGGGGCCAAGCGCCAGCGCACGGTATCGTCCAGGCGCTGCGCAGCCTGCATCAGGCGCAACGAATCCGCCGTGCTAAAACCCACCGGCTTGACAAATACCAAAGGCGCTGAAGCGCTGTGAAAACCTGAATCCAACGACTGTCCTCGCGCCTACCTAAAAGGCAATATTCACAATAGATCCACCGCGTGAGAAGGCAAAACCCTTACATGGTAACGGCCTCGCAGTGCCATCTTTGCTCGCCCTGAAAATAATGACCTAAATTGTGTGTTTTAGCACGCTGTCCACGGCAGGCAGCAGCACGGCTTGTCTGCGTGAAAGGGCGTACACCCGTCACAGCAAAAGCCGCGCGGTCTCTTTCACCTCTTCCATCACGGCATAAGTGCGTGTCTCGCGCACTCCGGGCAGTTGCCACAGGGCGTTGCCAGCAAACTCGCGGTAGGCGGGCCTACGCGGCGGCTTTGAACTGCTCAAACACTTGGGGAGTGGTGCGCTCCAGCAGCACCTCCACGAACACCATCAGCCCGCGGCCCAGCTTGGCCGGGTTGAGCCGCGCCTCGTAGCCCAAGATGTAGCCCTCGCGCTGCAAACGCTGGGTGCGCACCGGTACCGCCGTGGGGCTTTAGGCCACGGCTTCGGCGAGTTTGAGGTTGCTGATGCGCCCGTCAAGTTGCAGGGCGTTCAAGATCTTCAGATCGATCTTGTCGAGAGTGTCAGATGTCTCAGAGAGTCCGGCCATCTCCAGAGTTTATGCGGCTTAGCAAACCCAAGCCAGTGAGTTTTACAGCAAAATCGGATAAGTACTGAACAGTCTTTGGTGCAGCAAGTTGCACCGACCAAAGACCTAGCGGGTCAGTTAACCGCCTTTTTTAGGGCGCTTGCCAGCGTTCTTCTTGTTGCGGGTGGCGGTGCCGCGCTCCAGGCTGATCTTTTGGCCACGGCTTACAGGCATGGTCACGCCGTTAGGCAAGATAGGTTTAGGGCTGCGTTTGCGGTCTGCTTCGGTTCTGATTTTGTCGGCCATGGAGGGTTCCAGTAAAAAAAGTGATTCAACCCTAGATTAGGCCACAAAGATGGGCCGGTTTTGCAAAGCAGCGCATTTGCTGCCATTCTTCTTGCTTTAGCGCCTGCCGCACGGGGTGACACGACTTGCACGCTGATCGACCAGCCTCACGAGGGTAAGGCGTCGGTGAAACGGGATTCAAACCAAACAATTCACTACAAAACAGAAAAAACCCGATAAACATCCCGCCTGTCTTGGTAAATGATGCAGTATCTAACTAGCTAACGAGGTTTTTATGCGTCTGCCCACTGCCTATCGTTCTGAGTCCGATGTGCTTGCCCACTGCCTGCATACCTTAGAGGGCGCCTTGGACTGGGCACCCGCTGCGACGCAGGCCAAGCCTTGGGTGCAGGCCGTGCGGGACAATCCAGCGCCGTTTTGGGCGATGGAAAGCTTGCTCAAAGAATATCCCATATCGAGTGCCGAGGGCTTGGCGCTGATGCGCCTGGCCGAGGCGCTGCTGCGCGTGCCGGACGTAGAAACAGCTATTGCCCTGACCACCGACCAGCTAGGCCGTGCAGATTTTGACGGTGCTGGCGATGCGGTGCTGGCGCGCCTGTCGTCTGCCGCCATTGGCATGAGCAAACACTTTCTGCCCCTTGACGCCAACACCCAGCCAGGCCTGATCGCCAGGCTGGGCGCACGCACCGTGGTGGCCGCCACGCTGCGCGCGGTGGCGCTGCTGGGCAAGCAGTTTGTACTGGGCCAAACTATCCAAGAGGCGCAAGCCGTGGCGCGCCAATCACCCGCGCTGACCTTCAGCTACGACATGCTGGGCGAGGGCGCGCGTACCGCGCATGACGCACAAAAGTATTTGGCCAGCTATACCAATGCTATCGAAGCAATAGCTTTTCCCGCAATTAAACAAAGGGCCAGCAGCCTAAAAGATACGCAAAACACCGCTTCCACAGGCCCGCAGCATGCCGACGGCATCTCTATCAAGCTGAGCGCCTTGCACCCGCGCTATGAGTACACCCAGCATGCCCGCGTGATGGCCGAGCTGGTGCCGCGTGTATGGGGTTTGTGCGAGCTGGCGGCTAAGGCGAACATCAATTTGACCATCGACGCGGAAGAGGTTGACCGTTTGGAACTTTCACTCGATGTGGTCGAAGCGCTGATGGAGAAAATAGCCGCGCACTGTCCGCAGTGGCAAGGTTTTGGTCTGGCTATGCAGGCCTACCAAACCCGCGCACTGGATTTGATAGAACATATCGCGCAGCTGGCGCGCAAACACCAGGTCAAGCTGATGTGCCGCTTGGTCAAAGGCGCGTACTGGGACTCCGAGATCAAACGCGCGCAAGAGATGGGCCTGCCACACTACCCCGTGTTCACCCACAAGCACCATACCGACGTGAGCTACCTGGCCTGCGCCCGTGCGCTGCTGTCGCATGGCGATGTGGTGTATGCGCAGTTTGCTACGCATAATGCCGCCACCATTGCCGCCATCCTGCAAATGTCTGCGCGAGCGGCAGTGCAGTTTGAGTTGCAGCGCCTGCACGGCATGGGCGAAGGCATTTACCGCGAGGTGCTGAAAAACCCGCTGGTGCGCTGCCGCGTCTACGCCCCCGTGGGAGCGCACCGCGACTTGCTGGCCTACCTGGTGCGCCGCTTGCTGGAGAACGGGGCCAACTCGTCGTTTGTGCACCAGCTCACAGACGAATCGGTCGGCATGGACGAGCTGCTGATCTCGCCGCTGCGCATGGAGAACACGCACTCATTGCCCATGCCACGCGACTTGTTTGGCTCTGCCGCATCGGGCGCGCGGCGCAACAGCCACGGCCTGGATTTGGCCGACGAAGCCATGCGCGCACCCCTGATGCAAGCGCTGCACACCACCAGCGTGCCTGTGGTACCAGAGTTTGATGTCAAACTGGCCGCTCTGGTGATGCAGCAAGGGAAAAGTAGCTACCCAAAATGGAGCGCAAAACCCGTCACGCAACGTGCGGCCATATTGCTCGCCGCAGCAGACGGGCTAGAGCAACAAATGCCCAAGTTCTGCGCGCTGCTGGTGAAAGAGGCATTTAAGACTTGGGGCGATGCCGTGTCCGAGGTGCGCGAGGCGGTGGATTTTTTGCGCTACTACGCTATAGAGGCTGAGCGCATCATGCAGCCCATGGCCATGCCCAGCCATAGCACCGGTGTGCCGCATGGCCAGCGCCACCATGTGGCGCTCGGAGTCACTGGCGAGTCCAACGAGCTGCGCCTCAAAGCGCGCGGTGTATGGGTGTGCATCAGCCCGTGGAATTTTCCCTTGGCCATCTTCATGGGCCAAGTAGCCGCTGCGCTGGCTACAGGCAACACGGTGTTGGCCAAGCCTGCCGAGCAAACCCCTGGTGTGGCGCTGGAGGCCGCCCGCCTGTTGCACGCCGCAGGCGTGCCCGCTGATGCGCTGCAAATGTGCCACGGCCCCGGCGAAACGGTAGGTGCCGCGTTAGTTGCTCTAGACGGCATAGCTGGCGTGGTCTTCACCGGCTCTACCCAGGTGGCCAAAATCATCAACCGCGCGCTGGCCGCCAAAGACGGCCCCATCACCCCACTGATGGCAGAGACCGGCGGCATCAACGCCATGGTGGTCGATTCATCTGCCTTGCCCGAGCAGGTGTGCGATGCGGTCATCCAGTCGGCCTTTCGCAGCGCAGGCCAGCGCTGCTCGGCTCTGCGCCTGCTGTGCGTGCACGAGGCGATTGCCGACACGGTGATAGAGATGATCGCGGGCGCGGCCAAAGAGCTGGTCTGCGGTGACAATGCGCTGCTGGCCACAGATGTGCCGCGCGTGATCGACACCGCGGCCTACCAAGGCATCCAGCAGCACATTCAGCGCCTAAATACAGAACAAAAACCGCTGCTAGCCCAAAAGAATATAGTGGGAGCAGCTACAAATACCATAGTGCCACAGATGTTCGAGG
>JANMTF010000300.1:0-2780 GCA_031390175.1 Polaromonas sp. | reverse complement strand
CGCTCCCGGCTGGCCCTGCGCAGAAGTCTTGGCTGCATTGGCATCGATATCAACATCCGCATTCACGCCCGCTTTAGCCAAGCCCCGCCGCTCACGCCTCAATGCCGAGGCCTGCGCGCGGCCCTTGCCCAGGCTGACCGCCGCGCGAATATCTTGCTCCAGCGCGCCCCGGTCATGCTCTGGCGCGGCCAGCGTGGCCAGCGCCCCGCTACGCCCCATCAGCCACAGCGCCGTGGCGTACAGCCCCATGCCCACCCCTGGCTCGCCCGCCTCCATGCGCATCAGCGTAGGCACCGAGGTGCCCATGCGCAGCGCCCAGCTAGCCAACGACTCCTTGCGCCGCAGTCGCGCCACCGCCAAGTCAGCGCCCATCTGCTGCAAGGCATGCAGCGTGGCGGGGGGCATTTGACTTAAAGCTAAAGGGGCTTTTGGCATAACAAAGATTATACGTAATCTGTACTTTCATGCAAATCTTTGTTATTTAATGGGGTGTTTTTTTGAGACGGCGTTAAAACCTGGGGTCAGCACTGGAAATGCCCATGCGCAGCGCCTGCTGCTCGCCCATCAGCTGCGTCACTTCAGCCGTGTCGCCCTTGGCCAAGGCTTTGGCAATTTTTTTGTCCAGTGTCGCTATTTTTTCTGTGCTCAGTGGATGGGGCAGTTGCATTTACTGCGCAGGGATTGGGCCAGGTACAGGCGCAAGGTCAGCGTCTTGTCTGCCCCGGTGCGCATCCAGTTGCACACTCGGCGCGGCGGCTGACAGTGCATCCACCTCGGCCGCAGCGCCCCAAGCCTGTGGTGGCACAGGCGGCTCCTGCGCGGCGTGAAAGGCCTCAGTCGTGCACATAAAACACATGCCCCGTAAATTGCGCACCCAGCCACCAATTGACACCTGCGCTGCCGTATCGTTTATTCGTCCCACCCGCTTGGCTTTGCAGCGGCTGAGAGACATTGCCCGCCGCGTCACGCGCTGCTGTATGCACCGCCGTCTCTGGCACCACCACGGTAATGTGCCCAGGCCGGCCCGCTTCTCTGCGGTCTGCGCAGATCAAGCCCACGCCGCCGCCGTTCGCCACCCGCTGCAAGGCAGTGGCATCCGAGACCCTGCGCCAACCAAACGAAGCGCCAAAGTCCTGCAACCAGGCGTACAAGTCATCCGCCCGCATCTCGCGCACCGTGTCGCCGTAGGCTACAGGTACATCCTGTCCGCTGGCGATGCGCGCTATCGCATCGCCCGTCCACCACACGCGCGGCACATACACGCCCGCCAAGTAGCAGTAATCCGCCGCATATACATTGCAAAACGTCACCCCGTCGCGGGGGGCGTAGCGCGCACTGGTGTCTACACGCAGCCAGTCACCTATTTGCTCTAGTCGCGCCACGCGCTGCGCCGCAGCATCCGTCGCCTCCCGCACAGGCTGGCCAAGCTCGCCAATAGGCGAAGCCATCCCAGTGACCTTGGCGCGCGCCGCACTGCTATTGCCCTCTTTCCAATACACCTTAGGTATGGCAGGTGCAGTGGCTACCACCACCGGCGCAGGCCCAGCCACTGGCTCCAAAAAGCTGGCCTTCACATGGCCAATAAATGTCGCCCCATCCAGCACCACGCGTATGCGCAGCCACCCCGGCGCCGACTCGCCCAGCGCGCGCAGCACCGTGCCAAAGGGCAGCTTAGCAATGGGCGTGTTGTTATCTGCACTCGGCACAAAGCGCACATTCAGCTGCGTGGCGGTAACCCGCATCAAGCGCCCTGCATTCGCCGTTACCTCAAAACCAGCGGGCTTGAACTGCCCAAAATCTTGCTTCGCCTCACAGCGCTGCCAGCCGTTGCCTATGCCGCACAAAGGCGCATCCGTCACAAACTGCTTCATGTCCCAAGCCGTATAGGCTGCTGACTCACGCCAACCCGTAGCCTCCGCCAGCCACGTAAACCGCACCAGGCCAGCCGCACGCAGCGTGCGGCAAGTCAAGCCAGAGCCATACACGCCCACGTCATACAAAGACGCCCCACCCGAAGCCGCGTCCAGCGCCTGCCGCACGCCCTGAAAATACGGCACCACATGCTGCGCAATTTCCGCCGCACTAAAGTCTGTGTCCACAGCAAAATAAATGGCGCTACCCGCAGGCTGCCCCACCTGCCCCGCCGCCGCAAACGCACTGGCCCCGTCCAGCTTGCCCCGCTCCAGGCCAAAGTCCGCCGTCAAGCGAGCGTTGTCCTGGTACACCACCGCAATGTCCAGCCCCGCACGGGCCAGCTCAGCCGCCTCACGCGGTCGCAACTGCTTCTCAGCCTGCCGCGTAGTGCGCGAGTAATACCGCACCACAAACGACAAACCCGCCGCCTCCAAACAATCCGCCGACGACTCACACAAACGATTGGTTGAGATACCTTTGTTCATTGATTGACTCCTGTAGGCAACAAGACGATCTCATGCCTGCCATTCCCAGCGCAGCGAAAGCATCGCGCACCACCACATGCACCCGGACACAACAAATCATTACCGTAAATCGAAAAGCTCATTTACGTTTTACAGGAATGCCGCATAAATAACAACCTATAACTCCTAAAAAATATAAATTCAACAACCCATAAGTTGTGAAAACAGCCTAAAATAACAACCTATGACTACCCAATCAAAGCGTTTTCAGCAATTGCAGTTCCAGCAAGTAGACGCCGCCCTCAGCGCTTGGCGCGGTGCACGCCTGCCTGCGCGCCCACCCACAGGCTGGGCACGCACCGTGCGCGAAACGCTGGGCATACCCGCCACCGCCCAAGCCAA
>JANMTF010000044.1:0-22126 GCA_031390175.1 Polaromonas sp. | reverse complement strand
TGTGAAGGTGGGGGTGTCCATCCCATTGGAAGAATTTGGATCAGGCAATGTGCTTGTTTGAGCCGAAGGCGAGTTTGCACATTGACCCAAATTCTGAGTACTGCAGATGCTCCCCCGAAGGGGCCGCGGACCGGGGCGCATGCCCATGGCACACGCTCTGGCGCGAGCCGCGAGGTCTTTGCAAGAGACTCCTCGTGCGCAGAAGGGGGGACTGAGTCAAGCGCCGGAAACTACGCAAAAGGGGTCAGAGCAAAATTTCGTGATGGCGTTGCGCGCTCCGAACACAGGGTCGTCCTGAATTTTGATCTGACCCCATTTGCTTCTAAGCAGAATCTACCCACTTCAAATCACATAGGGCCCAAAAGTTACGCATCATTGCATCATCCTGCCAAACCGAAAAGTACGACTAATTTTTACCAAATAAGCCTTCAAAACGATTAAAATTCGTGAACTATGTCACTAATTTATCCATAAATATGCTGAGGTACATAAATTCGCATAATTTAAGAGATTTTGAGCACCCCCAAACGCCCCGCAGCACCCGAAAAAACTCCAAAACAAACGGTTTGGAGGCCTTTTTAAGATACTAATCGGTCTGCAGCCCTTTAGAATGATGCGGGAGCAGCTACTGTATATGTAGCGTCCTCAGGTGGGTATGAAGGTGCCCACGTACGCTCCAAGTGCCTCCCGGCGGCCAGAACCGCTCCTATGGGGCCAGCGCCCAAACGATGTGCTCGGCAAGGAGTGGCGAGGCGCGCTGCAGCGAGGCTTGGAGCGCATTGCGAATGCTATCTTGGCTCTCTGGTGATGCGCAGCTTCCCAGCGCATTGCCCATCGCCACCGCAATATTGCGCTGCCAGCGCTCATGCCCTATGCGCCGGATGGGGCTGCCTTCGGTGTGGCTTAAAAACTCGTCTTGTGTCCAGGCAAACAGGGTGACCAGCTGCTGGCCGGTCAGGCCTGTGCGCTCGTCAAAATCTGGCAGGGCGCTGCGCTGGGCAAACTTGTTCCATGGGCAGACCAGTTGGCAGTCGTCGCAGCCATAGATGCGGTTGCCGATGAGTGGGCGCAGCTCCAGGGGGATGGGGCCTGCGTGCTCAATCGTTAAATACGAAATGCAGCGGCGCGCGTCCAACACGCCAGGCGCGATGATGGCCTGGGTGGGGCACACGTCGATGCAGGCGCTGCAGCTGCCGCAATGGGGCGCTGTGGGCTCGGTCAATGGCAGGGCGAGGTTGATATAGATTTCACCGAGAAAAAATGCACTGCCCGCCTCGCGCGAGAGCACCAGGGTGTGCTTGCCGCGCCAGCCCAGGCCGCTGCGCTTGGCCAGCTCGGCCTCTAGCACGGGGGCTGAGTCGGTAAAAACGCGGTGCGCCAGAGCTGGTGCCATGGCGCTACCCACAAGCTCAGCCTGCGCGGCATTGAGCATATCCAGCTCCTGCCCAATCCGCTGGGCCAACTTTTGCAATCGGTTGCGCAACACTTTGTGATAGTCCCGCCCTCTGGCGTACATCGACACGATGGCTTCTGACGGGCGATTGAGGCGCTCAAACTCAATGCCTTGCCAGCCCGGTGGCGTGCTGCGGGGCAGGTAGTCCATGCGAGCGGTGATGACGCTCACCGTGCCGGGCACCAGCTCGGCCGGGCGGGCGCGGCGCATGCCGTGGGCGGCCATATACTGCATGTCACCGTGAAAACCCTTGTCCAGCCAAGCCTGCAAACCGGGCTCGGCTGTGCTCAAATCAATGGGGGCTACGCCAATTTGCGAAAATCCCAGTTCAAGCGCCCATTGGCGTATGTTGGAGAAAAGTTGAACGCTGTCAGTCACGATGCCTTGATTGTAGAAACTTATGTATGGCCCACCGAGGAGGCCACACAAGTGTGGGCTGCGGCATTGGCACGCAAAGCGGCGCTGCGCAACGCCATTATCGAGCTGCACGGCGAGCTGGGCGCGGGTAAAACTACTCTTGTGCGGCATGTGTTGCGGGCGCTGGGTGTGCAAGGCCGCATCAAAAGCCCCAGCTACGCGGTGGTAGAGCCGCATGTAGCGGCCACCGAGGCGGGTGATTTACACATTTCGCATTTTGATTTTTACCGCTTTACCGACCCGCGCGAATGGGAAGACGCAGGCTTTCGCGACATTTTTACCGCGCCGGGTTTGAAGCTGATCGAATGGGCCGACAACGCCCGCGCCGCCCTGCCCGTGCCTGACCTGGCCCTGCACATTACCGTGGGCGCTGACGACAGCCGCACGGTGCACATACAAGCCTACACGCCCACGGGCGAGGCGCTGCTGGCATGACATCTGCCAGCACTGCGCCGCTTGCCCTTACGCCACCGAGCGCGCAGCCTGTGACGCGACCCATCACGCGCCGCCAAGCGGTCGGTGCAGGCACACTGGCGCTGCTGCTCACCCGGGCAGATTTTGCCTGGGGTGCCAGTATCTTGGCCGTGCGCGTCTGGCCGGCTGACGACTACACCCGCGTCACCATCGAGAGCGACGGCAAGCTCACGACCAAGCAGCTCTTTGTCACCACGCCGCCGCGCTTGGCGGTAGACATTGAAGGCGTAGAACTCAGCCCCGAGCTGCGCGAGCTGGTGGGCCGCGTCAAGCCCAATGACCCGTATATCAGCGGCATCCGCGTGGGCCAAAACACCCCCGGCGTAGTGCGCCTGGTCATAGACCTCAAACAAGCCGCCCTGCCCCAGGTGTTTAACCTGCCCCCAGTGGCGGCCTACCAACACCGCCTTTTGCTGGACCTGTACCCCACGCTGGCCATTGACCCATTGGCAGCTTTGATCAACGAGCGCTTGAACGAAACCCCGGCCACGGCGATCGATGCGCCCAGCCCCAAACCGAACGTAGCCACCAGCGCAGCGCACGACCCTTTAGGTGACCTGATTGCCAAGCAAAACAGCGGCGCTAAACCGGCTGGCACCGCAGACTCCCGCGCCACCAGTTCCAGCCCCTTGCACGCCACCAGCTCCGTAGCTGCGCGGGCAAGCTCGACAGCCGCTACCGGTAAAAACACCGCTAAAACACCTTCCAAAACCGACCGCCTGATCATCATTGCCCTAGACCCCGGCCATGGCGGCGAAGACCCAGGCGCGATAGGCCCGCAAGGCACGCAAGAAAAAGACGTGGTGCTCTCGGTGGCCCTGAAACTGCGCGAGCGCATCAACGCCACCAGCGTCAACGGCAACCCCATGCGCGCCTACCTCACCCGGGACGCAGACTTTTTTGTGCCCTTGCAGGTGCGCGTGCAAAAAGCGCAAAAAGTCAAAGCCGATCTGTTTATCAGCATCCACGCCGATGCGTTTACCGTGCCCACCGCGCGTGGTGCCAGCGTGTTTGCCTTGAGCGAGAAAGGGGCCTCCAGCGCAGCCGCCAAATACATGGCCGACAAGGAAAACAGCGCTGATTTGGTAGGCGGCGTGAACGTCAAGGTGAAAGATGCCAGCGTGCAGCGCGCCATCCTGGACATGAGCACCACCGCGCAGATCAACGACAGCTTGAAATTAGGAGGCAGCCTGCTGGGCGAGATAGGCGGCTTTGCCAAGCTGCACAAACCGCGCGTAGAGCAGGCCGGGTTTGCCGTACTCAAGGCCCCTGACATCCCCAGCGTGCTGATAGAAACCGCCTTCATCAGCAACCCCGAAGAAGAGCAGCGCCTGCGCAGCATGCAATACCAAGACCAGCTGGCCGACGCCATGCTGCGCGGCCTGCAGCGCTACTTTGCCAAGAACCCGCCGCTGGCGCGTAGCCGATCCAGCTTTTAATGCCAACCAACCCCCTGCAAATCACGTAGGCCCCTGCACGCTATCCGGATAACCCGAGTGCCGGGACGGCCATGTACTCACTGGCATCGCTTTATGCGTGTAAACTATGCGCATAGACTATGCACTACAGGAGTGTTCCATGCTGCTATCCAAGACTGACTCTGGCGTGCCCACCAAGCGGCCCATCAACTTGTCGCTCACCTCCAAAACCGTGGACATGGCCAAAGAGCTGGGCATTAACCTGTCGCAAACCGTGGATGCGTGGCTGAGTGAAGAAGTCAAGCGCCGTTACTGGGAGCGCTGGCGCGAAGACAACCGCGAAGCGATTGACGAGTACAACCTGCGCATTGCCACAGAAGGCCTGCCGCTGGAAAAATACCGCACGTTTTAAGCGAATTACCTGCCATGGCACGCTACGACGTTTACCCGCACCCCGACCCTGCGCTGCGCAAAACCACGCCTTACTTGCTGGATGTGCAAAACAACTACATCGAAGCGGTAGCCACGCGAATGGTGGTGCCCATGCGCGACCGGCGGGTGGTAGACAAACCTCTGCGCGACTTGAACCCCATCTTTGAAATCGAAGGCAAGTCCGTTCTGCTGGACACGACCGCCATGGGTGCCTTTCCAGCCCATCTCCTCAAAAAACCTATCGCACGGCTTGCCTCCCAAGCCAGCGTGATTACCTCTGCCCTCGATACCTTGCTAGGCGGCTATTGACCATGACTTCCCCTTCCCACACTGCACCGTCCAACCAGTACGAAACCTTCATGCGCCATGTGTACCAGCATGGCGTGCATAAATCTGACCGCACCGGCACGGGAACCAAGAGTGTCTTTGGCTACCAAATGCGCTTTGATTTAAAGCAGGGCTTTCCGATGGTCACCACCAAGAAGGTGCACCTCAAATCCATCATCCAGGAACTGCTGTGGTTCCTCACCGGCTCGTCCAACAACAACTGGCTGACCGAGCGCGGCGTGAGCATTTGGAACGAATGGGCCAAACCCGACGGCGACCTGGGCCCCGTGTACGGCGTGCAGTGGCGCAGCTGGCCCACGCCAGACGGCGGGCATATCGACCAGATCAGCGAGGTCATCAAAACCCTCAAGACCAATCCGGATTCGCGCCGCATCATCGTCAGCGCCTGGAACGTGGCCGACCTGAACAAAATGGCCCTGATGCCTTGCCACGCCTTCTTCCAGTTCTACGTGGCCCCTGCTACTACACCGGGCGATCCTACGAAACCTGGCGGTAGGGGCCAACTAAGCTGCCAGCTCTACCAGCGCAGCGCCGACATCTTCCTGGGCGTGCCCTTCAACATCGCCAGCTACGCCCTGCTCACCCACATGGTGGCCCAGCAGTGTGATCTGGACGTGGGCGACTTTGTGTGGACAGGTGGCGACTGCCACATCTACAGCAACCACATGACGCAAACAGAACTTCAACTCAGCCGCGAACCGAGAGCGTATCCGCAGTTGGCAATACGCAGAAAACCAGACTCGATTTTTGACTACCAATTTGAGGATTTTGAAGTCGTCAATTACAACCCGCACCCTCATATTTCTGCACCTGTCGCCAAATGACATTCAAGCTACCGTCCGTATTTATTGGATCTTCTGTTGAAGGGCTGGGTATTGCCCACGCCTTGCAAATAGCCCTGGAATTCGATGCAGAACCTACTGTTTGGAATCAAGGCATATTCAAGCCTACGCGCCATACCCTGCGTGATTTGACGGGCGCGATGGAGTCATCGGATTTTGCTGTTTTCATCTTCACGCCGGACGACATCACTACGCTGAGAGGCGACAGGTATTCCGACTTTCACCTACCCTCTGACTTGCTGGGAATCACCCCGCTGACATACAACCCCTTTCGTCAGGATAAAAATTTGCTTGCTGCGCTTGGGCCTGCAAGCTATCACATACGCCAGGCAATCAATGCCTGTTCGCCCCTCACCAACAAAAGCGCACAAGACAACGGGCAAGTAGCAACGAGCGAAATTTCCCATCGGCGGTTTTTACGTTATAAGAATTTATGGGCGGGTAACGTATTTACAAAAGACAGACTGCTACTCAACCAAGGAATAAGCCTATGGGTTGGCGAGGATGAGTCAGGACAGGACACTCAAGCCTTGCAGCGTGTAGTGGCGTTTCTTGAAACTGTGGCGGACGCGGTGATCGATGGTCACATCGATGAAGTCGAAACCAAAGAGGTTTTTTCAAGCGCAATGCTTTCTGTTTGGACGCACGCGAAACATTATTTCTTCCAGCCTGGCGGTGAAGGTGGCGAAGAATGGCAAACCAGTCTTGCTGTGGTATGTCAAAAATGGCTTTCTCCTTATCCTACCCAATGAAAATCAATCTTATCTGGGCGCAAGCCCGCAATCGCGTGATCGGTCTGAATGGCACTATGCCTTGGCATTTGCCTGAAGATTTGGCGCACTTGAAACGCAGCACGCTGGGCTGTCCGGTCATCATGGGGCGCAAGACCTGGGACTCGATACCCGCCAAATTCCAGCCCTTGCCCGGGCGCACCAATATCGTCCTCACGCGGCAATCCGATTGGCAAGCCAACGGTGTTCATCGCGCCAGTGATCTGCGTGAAGCGCTTCTTTTTTGTGAGCAATTGCCGAGCAAACCTCAGACTGTATGGGTGATCGGCGGTGCGCAAATCTACGCCCAAGCCTTGCCACTGGCGCACACCGTGGTGGTCACCGAAATCGATGCCGAATTTGCAGGCGATGCTTTTGCACCCCAGCTTGGCACAGAGTGGCGCGAAATACAGCGAGAATCACACGCTAGCGCTGCCGCTCTGGCCTACAGTTTTGTCACTTATTCGCGCATCTAAATAGGCGCATACCTCAATTTGCAACACCCATGAAAACTACTGTTACTACCTTACTGTCTGCCGCGTTGATGTTATTGGCCAGCGGCTGCACCCGTATTGAAACCGGCGAGGTGGGCCTGCGGGTGAACTTTGACAAAACTACCGACCCCACAGAGCGTTTGCCGGGCTCGTTTAACCAAACGCTGGTGGGTGACATCATCACTTTCAAAATTCAGGATGTCGCGGTGGCGGTGGACAACATGACACCATTGGCGTCAGACAACTCCACCATCAAAGACTTTGACATGACAGTGGTCTACAACATCAACCCCACCGCCGTGTCTGAGCTGTGGACTACCAAGAACAGAACCTTTCACGGCATCGACGGAAAAGACGCTGATATTTTGCTGATGCAAAACTATGTGGCGCTGTCTGCGCGCAATGCCGCCTACAAGGTGGCGCGCGAATACGAGTCCCTCAAAATGGCCGACAACCGTCCCGCCATAGAGCAAAAGATACGTGAAATCATTATCAAAAGCCTGACCGAAGAGAAGCTTGCAGACAAGGTCACGGTGTCGCAAATTCAGGTACGTGCCATCACCCCCGCGGACACGATTGTGGCCAGCGCGAACGACCTGGTGCGCGCACAAAACGAGCTGAAAACCAAAGAAGTTGAAGTGCAAACTGCCAAAAAAGAAGCCGAACGCATTGCCGCCCTGAACGCCAACGCGGGTGCCATCGGTTATATGAACGCCATGGCCAATTTAAAGATTGCGGAAGGTGTGGCCGCTGGCAAGGTGCACACCATCGTGGTGCCCTACGACTTCAAAGGCATCGTCAACGCCAAGTAAGCCAAACAGTTACGCTCCACACCCCCTTTAACCTCCCATCACCCAACTAAAACACAAAGGAAAATTTATGTCAGGACAAGGCTTTCACGTACACGGCCCCCACGACCACGCGCTGGAGCATGCCGCGCAAGGCGACCACCATGAAGACGGCAGTGACGCGCACCACGGCGTGGGCGGAGGCAGCTTTACCAGCCAGATCGCCCTGTTTACCGCCATCATCGCCACTGTGGGCGCGATGTTTGGCTACATGGGCGGAGCGACGCAGGCCAACGCGGGGCTGTACAAAAACAATGCCGCCATCAAAAAAACCGAAGCCTCCAACCAGTGGAACTACTTTCAGAGCAAGAGCACCAAGCAATCTCTAGCGGAAGTCTCGCGTGACCTCACGCCCAACGAGGCCGACAAAGCCAAGTACCAAGGCAAAATTGACCGCTACGAAAAAGAAAAAGGCGAGATCCAGGCTGATGCCAAAAAAATTGAGGCTGAGGCCACGACTTGGGACAAGCGGTCTGATGATGAAATGCACCAGCACCACCGCTGGGCACAGGCCACTACGGTGCTGCAAATTGCTATCGCCTTGGCGGCTATTGCTTTGTTGACCAAGAAAAAATGGCTGGAATATGGCATGTTTGCGGCAGGTGCTGCCGGTGCCATCATTGGTGTTTTAGCCATGCTGCACATTTAATGCGCTATAAAAAAGTTAGCTGCTCCCGCAATATTCTTAATGGCTAGAGGCCCCTATGACAGTAAAAATAGCCACTTGGAACGTCAACTCACTCACCATCCGCTTGCCCCAGGTGCTGGACTGGCTGGCCGCCAACCCGGTGGAAGCCCTGTGTCTGCAAGAGCTCAAACTGACGGATGAGAAGTTTCCGGTGGCCGAGCTGGAGGCAGCGGGCTACCGTAGCCACTTCTTCGGCCAAAAAACCTATAACGGCGTAGCGCTGCTCACCCGTACCGAGACGGTGACGGGCGTAGACGCGGTGGTGAAAAACATCCCTGGTTTTCCCGACGAGCAGTCGCGCATCATCGCGGGCACACTGGCTACCGCCCATGGCGCGGTGCGCTTGGTCAACGGCTATTTTGTCAATGGCCAGGAACCTGGCAGTGAGAAGTTTGCCTACAAAATGCAGTGGCTTGATGCCCTGCACGACTGGCTGCAAACCGAGCTCGTCGCACACCCGCAACTGGTGCTGGTAGGTGACTTCAACATCACCTACGACGACCGCGACACCTACGACCCGGTAGGCCTGCGAGAAACCATCCACCACACTACCGAAGAGCGCGAGCACTTGAAAAAGCTGCTGGCGCTAGGCCTGTACGACGCGTTTCGCCTGTTTGAGCAGAGCGAGAAAAGCTACAGCTGGTGGGACTACCGCGAGATGGCTTATAGGCGCAACAGGGGCCTGCGCATTGACTACACGCTGGTGAGCGATGCCCTCAAACCCCTCGTGCAAAGCTGCGTGATCGACAAGTTGCCGCGCAAGAACGAGCGGCCTAGCGACCATACGCCGGTGGTGGTGACGCTGGGGTAATCGCGTCAAGATGCGGGCTCCAGTTCTGTGCCCGCCCCGGCACTTGGCGTGTACGGCTCCGCGGCTGTCCTCCGCCCTGCGGGCTCCCCCTTTATGCCGCTGCGCTGTCCACACCAAGCGCCAGGGCTGCGTAGTAGGATGGATTGGTACCACACGGTGGTTCGCCCACCATGTTCACAAGAACTGGTCGATGGTGTACTCAGCGCAGCGGCATAAAGGGGGAGGTAGCGGCCCTAGGCCGCAACGGAGGACAGCCGCGGAGCTGAGTACACCGTCGGCCAGTTCCCGGACAAAACTCACCGAGTCCCGCTGAGTAGACCGTCGGCCAGCTCCCGTACACAACTCACCGAGTCCGGCTGACTAACCCGCCGACCAGCTCCCACACAAAACTCACCGAGTCCCGCTGAGTACGCCGCCGACCAGCTCCGGTACAGAATTCGACGCACGCCTCGCCGACTGAACCGGAGATCGCAGGACTCAAATTTTCACCACCACCCTGCCCCGCACCGTGCCCGCCATCAACTGGTGGGCTTTATCGATCGCGCCCGCCAAAGGCACTTCGTCGATCATGCTCTCCAGCAGCGTGGGGTCGAGGCCCGTGGCCAGGCGGCTCCAGGCGGCTTGGCGGCGGGCCAGCGGGGCCATGACGGAGTCCACGCCTATCAAGGCCACGCCGCGCAAGATGAAGGGCATGACGCTGCTGGGCAAGTCCAGGCCTTGGGCCAGGCCGCAGGCGGCTACTGCGCCGCCGTAGCGGGTTTGCGCCAGCGCGTTGGCCAGGGTGTGCGAGCCCACAGCGTCTACCACGCCAGCCCAGCGCTCTTTTTGCAGGGGTTTGCCGGGGGCCGACAGCTCGGCCCGGTCGATGATGCTGGTGGCACCCAATTGCTTGAGGTAGGCCTCTTGGCTGGCTTTCCCGGTGGCGGCCACCACGGTGTAGCCCAGCTTGGCCAGCAGAGCCACGGCCACGCTGCCTACGCCGCCGGTGGCACCGGTTACCAGCACCTCGCCGCTGGCGGGCAGCACGCCGCGCTCCTCCAGTGCCATCACGCAGAGCATGGCGGTGTAGCCTGCGGTGCCAATGGCCATGGCCTGGCGATGGGTGAAGGCCAGTTTGCCAGCCGTGGCTGATGATGCCGTGGCAGGCGATGCCAAGGGCGGTTTCACCAACCAGTCGCCTTTGAGCCGTGCCTGCTCTGCCAAACACCCCCAATGGGTCTCGCCTACGCCCCAGCCGTTGTGGATAAACGCGTCGCCCGCGCGCCAATCCGGGTGGCTGGAGGCGATGACCTCGCCTGCGCCGTCAATGCCCGCCACCATGGGCCAGGTGCGCACCACGGGGCTTTTGTTGGTGATGGCCAGCGCGTCCTTGTAGTTCAGCGTGGAGTACGCCACGCGCACATGCACATCAGCTGCGGGCAACTGCGCTGCGTCTACCTCGGTAACTTGGGCGGCAAAGTCGGGGGATTTGGTGAGGAAGATGGCTTTCATGGGTTCTTTCTAAGGGATACATGGAGTGAAGTGTTTGCAAGTGCACGGTATGCATTTGCATCTAAATCTGAATTCAAATCTGCATGTCGAGGTTGGATGAGTTTAAAATAGACCGGTCGTCTCAAAATTTAAGTCGGCCTGCAAGCTGTTGATTTTCAAAGAGTTATTTAATTTATTCAAAGCATTCAAAGGTGTTGATGGGTCTGATTTTTCCGATTTTTGAGGGGTTTTGGATTTACTTTTGACTGGGGGCAATGCGTTAGCAAGGTGTGCGCCGCCTGCATCTAACAAGACCTCGGGCACAGACCTGGCCGCCGCCTTGGATACCTGCACCCTCTGCTCCAAACCCGTTAACCAAAAAGCAAACTGCCCCATAAATCGGTACACCGCAGCACGCAGCATCTCGGGTTTTTGCGCCAGCAGGCTGCGCAGCACGGCACCCTCCCACAGCGCCCAAAACTCTTGGGCCAGCTTCTCGCACTCTTGCACTGTGTGGGGATCGTTTTGCGGGTTGCGCTGCATTTTCAACAGACCCGTCGTCTTGGAATATTTAGAGCCTTTAGAACTATTGTTTTGGTAGCTGCTTGCGCAATTAAACAGGGCATTGGCAAGGGTTTTGTCCCAATCTTGCAGATTCCTTAGCAGCTGGGCCCGAAAGCCCTCGTGCAGCCCCGCCACTTCTTGGCCCAGCGCACCCACCAAGCAGCCACGGCGGTAGCCATAGCGCTCAATACCGGCAATAGAGTCCGCCAAAAAACCGTCCATGGCCGCTTGCAGCTGCCCCAGCCCATCGGTGGGTTGGTCGACAAACCACTTGGAGAGGCGTTGCATAAAAACCGCTTGGTAGCTCTCCAATAGCGCATAGCCAAAGGCTTCTTTGCTCGCAAAATAGTGGTAGAACGAGCCCTTGGGCACATCACATTCACGCAGCACCACGTCGATACTGGTGGCGCTCCAGCCGCCCTCCAGCACCTTTTGCAAGCCTACAGCAATCAGCCGCTCGCGGGTGGATTGCTGGCCTTGCTTGCGGGCACCGTGGGTGCGGGTGAGAGATTGGATATCTTGGAGCATTTATTGATAATAGACTAGTCGTCTATGAATTTCAAGACTTATTTTCACCGTGTGACCTGCTGGCTTGACGTGCGTTTCAAAATCACCAACCCATACACCCCGAGCATCTGTCCCCTGCAATACCCTAATGCATATGTAAATCAATGGCTTAGTAACTATTCTTTGCTTGACTTATGAAGACGCAACTCCTACACTGCGAGCCATGTTTCTATTACGCACCTCACACACGCTCACTGCTTTTGCCATGGTAGCTTTTGCGTTTGGGCACTCTGGCGTACAAGCGCAAAACGCGTCTAACGACGATATGGGTGCATTTTTAGCCGACAAGGGCATTGTTGCCAGGCTGGGAGAGCAGGTCAGCCAAGCGGGCCGCGTGGTCACTGACAGGGCGGCTGACTTGGTGCTGAACGCCATGGGCTTTTTAGGCGTGCCCTACAAGCTTGGCGGCAACAATTTTGAGCAAGGTTTTGATTGCAGCGGCTTTGTGAAAGCCATGTACGAGCAAACCATTGGCCTGGTGCTGCCGCGCCGCGCGGCCGAGCAAGCGGCGGCCACACAACCGATTGACAAAAGCGAGCTGCAGCCGGGTGATTTGGTGTTTTTTAACACCCTCAAATCCGCGTTCAGCCATGTGGGCATTTATGTGGGTGACAACAAGTTCATTCACTCTCCCCGCACCGGCAGCGTGGTGCGGGTAGAAGACATGGGCGTGAAATACTGGAGCAGCCGCTTTGACGGCGCGCGCCGGGTTGACGCAAAGCCTTAAACCTCAACCTTAAGCCTAAGCCTTAAAGCGCAGTTTGGCGCTTTGCGCAAACAGGTTGGTAAAGCATTTGGCGGGATCAATCGCCTCCAGGCGCAGCACAGGGTCGGCATCGCGCATCGCAGCCAGGGTGTTGCGCACCCCCTCAGGCGGTATCACGCCATCCAGAGATATGGCTTCGCGCATGCGCGCAAAAGCAGCTAAATACAAAGCCCTGTCACCCGCAAAATAGCCTTCTGGCACGATCTTCATCAGGTCTGATAAGCCAGCAGTTTGCAGCCATTTGAGGGCATGCACCATGGCATTGGCCACCGCCTGAGCGGTGGCGGGGTGTCTTTGCAGCCACTCGGGTGGGGCATACAGGCAGGTAGATGGCATCTCGCCGCCGCACACTTGCTCGGTGCCACGCAGCGTGCGGGTGTCGGCCACTATACGCAGCTCGCCGCGCTGCTCCAGCTGGGTGATCAAAGGGTCGGTGTAGCACAAGGCGTCAATCTGGCCAGCGCGCAGCGCCGCTTGCGCGCCAGCCGGCGTACCCACGCTGACAAAGCCCATCTCACTGAAGCGCAGGCCTGCCCGGGACAGCGCCGCGTGTGCCACGGTATGGGTAGGCGTGCCCGGTGCCATGATGCCAACTTTTTTGCCCCGCAAATCCATCAAGGAGCGAAAGTTGCGCATGCTTTTGGTCGATACGCCCAGCATGATTTGCGGTGCACGCCCCTGCAGCACAAAGGCCGTAAAGGCTTGCCCCTTGGCCTGCAGCGCCAGCGTGTTTTCTACCCAACCACTGACGATGTCGGCACCACCGCCCGCAGTGCTGGCCATCTGCTGGGCCCGCACCAGGCTGGGCACATCCAGCACCTCAAGGTCTAGCCCCTCGGTTTGGAAAAACCCCATTTGCTCTGCCACCGTGAGCGGCAGGTAGCTCAAGGCGGCTTTATTGGATACCGCGATAGTGAGGCTGCGCTTTTCCAGCTTGCTGGTGAGCGCATTGGTTGCTGTACCAGGCACCACGCCTGTGGCCATACGCGGGGCTGCTTCATCCACAGCCAAAGCGCGCGTGACGTACGCACTGGCAGCCACTGCGGCCAGGCGCGCAGAACCCAGTGCCCAGGCTCTGCGTGTCGCCACCGCCGTGCTGATATCGCACGGCAGCGCAGTGTGTTGATTGCGTGCTGCTCCCTGATTTTTTATACCCATGCGGTAAGCATATGCAAACGCGAGAAAGTGCGCATCGGGACTGTTCCCAAGCGGGTTTTTACGTAAGCACAGACCAGTGGAGTCGTATCAAAAAGCAACAAATTTAGCCCTGCCATCAGTCCCACAGCTGGCGGCCTCTGCGGGCAGTCACACTATCGATAACCCAAAACCAAAATGATGATGTTGACCAGCAACGCAGCAATCCACACGCCCGTGCGGGCCTTGGCCATGTCGCCCAGATACATGATGATGTACAGCGCGCGCAGAAGCAGCCATAAAAAGCAAAAAATATCCACCCGTAATTGCACGGCACCCAACTGGTGGGCGACGATGACTGCTGCAAAAAAGAACGGCAAGGCCTCAAAGGTATTGGCCTGCGCGGCGTTGGCGCGGGCGCGCCAGTCAGTCTGCTGGGCCAACCAGGCTCGCGGGTTGTGGTTGTCATAGCCGCCCTCACGCCGAGGTACCCTGAAAGTACCCGATTTGGCAATGCCTGCGCAAATGATGGGCAGCATAGCCGCTACCAGTAAACACCAGTAGGCTAAAGTAAAGGGGGCGTTGTGCATGGTATTTCCTTATGTTTTAGAGTCATAACCCTTTAGAATATAGAGGGAATAGCTATTGAAATTATAGCTAATAATTTGCGTAGTTTTCCTTAAAAAATCGATGCCTTGCTGAATTTTGCTTAGATGCTGGTCAAACATGGGACGCAAAAGCCATCGCAGCTAGGTCAAAATACCGTCACATTTACATCTATACGATAGCACCCGACAAACTCTACCTTCTCCATGCCGAGCTTGCCCGCACCCCGTGCCGTTTTGCAGCCCTTAGCTATTTGTCGGCTTTGGGGCGCTGGCTCGCTGACTAAATGCATCGGTGCATGCCTGCTTGCGCTGTGGGCACATAGTGCTCTGGCGATGAGTGCTGTCGAGGTGCAAACCTTACGCCAAGGTGATGTAATCGATGTGCAGGCCAAGGCCACGATCAAAGCTCCCATTGATGTGGTGTGGGCCACCCTGACCGACTATGAGCGCTTGCCAGAATTCATACCCGGTTTGAGAACCAGCCGCGTCATCGCCCGCAACGGTGCCACCACGACCGTTGAGCAGTCTGGGGAGGCCCAGTTTTTGTTTTTAAAAATACCGATTGAGGTCACCGTAGAGTCCACCGAACGCCCGCCCAACATCGAGGTGCGGCGCGTGGCAGGTACTTTGCGCCAACTGAAAGGCCAATACGAAACGCAGATAATGCCCGAGCCAGGCTATGTGCAACTGCGCTGGGTAGGCTCGATTGAGCCAGAAAATGGCCTGCCTCCCTTGGTAGGCGAGGCGGTGATGCGCCAGACCATACTTAGCCAGTTCACGGGTATGGTGCGTGAGATAGAGCGCCGCGAGGCAGCGCGCAAACGGCCCGCTCACCGATGAGCGCCCCCATCATCGCACCACACAAGGGCTTTGCGCATGCCCTGCGCAAGCTGGGTTTGTCTTTCGCGACGGGGTTGGCGCTGTTCGTCAGCACTGGCTGCGCGGTGCTGCCCACTCCCATGCTGATCGATCGCGCCAGCGCCCCACCCCAAACCATCGCATGCGCCGACTGGTATGCCGCGCTGGACATGCAAACCGACTTGGCAGGCGTGCGCGACGCGGGCGCAGCGCGCATCGTCGGGTTCCCGCATCTGCGGGTGGACCGATTCACGGCGTCGCTGCTTGGCGGCCAAGCACCTCACATCGCAGCAGTGCTAGCGCGTTTGCAACAGCTAGACCTATCGGCGCGCCGTTTTGAGCTGGCCAACCTGCCCCCGCAAACGCTGGCTCAGCTAGCGGGCAGCGCGACTGTGCCAGCCAACCCGTCAGCGTTATGGCTGCGCACGCAAGATTGCGCCCAAAACTTGGGGGCGTACACCCTGGCCTCACAGGAGCGCACTGCCAGCCTGTTGCAGCGCCTCCACGTGCCTGACGACTATGCCACCAGCTACCGCCTGCTAGGCGCCTACGCCCTGACCCGTTACCCATTTGCCAGCGGTATCCGCCGGTTTGAAGCCCAGCGTAGCGCTGTGTTTGCCAGCGCCGCGCACCCCCCCACTACCAGCCTGCTACTGTCGCCCCCAACGCAGCCGTCTGCATCGGCATTACGCACAGACCAAATACGCAGCATGCTAGCGCCGTTACCGCAAGACATTTTGCGCGTGCCGGCCCCTACACCCGGGCAAACCCAGCAGCTCTTGACCCACTTCGCCCCCAGTTTTCGCCTGGCCATAGAGAGCGATGACGACAAACCCGGCGCACTGGTATGGCGGCCCGGACCGACACCCACTATGGACGACACGCTAGAGGTCGACACCCAAACCCCCGTGGTGTACACCCACATAGCCCACACGCGCTACGGCCCGCACAGTCTGCTGCAACTGGTCTATACGCTCTGGTTCCCTGCCCGACCCGTGGCAGCGGGCAGTATGCTGGACTTGCTGGCAGGCAAGCTGGACGGCATCACTTGGCGCGTCACTTTGGCACCCGACGGCACGCCCTTGGTGTACGACACCATCCATCCCTGCGGCTGCTACCACATGTTCTTTCCCACCCCTGCAGCGCAAGCCAAACCAGCGCCGCAACCGGGCATTGAATGGGCGTTTATCCCGCAGACATTGCCCCACCTCACAGCGCAGCAGCAACTGGTGGTGCATGTGGCTGCGGGCACCCATTACATCGACCGTGTCAGCATCGACCCAACGCCTTCAACAGCCAGCACCACAGCCACTGCAGCGCACTACGCCTGGCGAAGCTACGACAGTCTGCGCTCTATGCCCACCTTTGTGTACATGCCATCGCCTGCATCAATCGCCCAGGCGGCAAGCCAGCCCACTCACCGCAGCATCTTTGGCCCCGATGGTTTTATCGCCCACACCGACCGTATCGAGCGCTTTATCTTCTGGCCCATGGGCATCCCTCGCGCAGGTGCCATGCGACAGTGGGGCAAACACGCCACCGCCTTCGTCGGGCGCAGGCACTTTGACGATAGCGCGCTCATGGAGCAGCGCTTTAAGTTTGACCCGGTGCACTTCAAGCCATGACCCACCGCGCTGTGCATGCAGTGCATTCACGCCGAACCAAAACAATCGGACCACGCGACCCTGCCCCAGGGTAATAGGCAAAAACGATAGCAAACTAGCACCGCTCAGCCAATGCAAAACGCTGGCAAAAACTACAATTGAGCCATCCCTTTTATCCACAAAGACACGCCATGCAACTGCTCACCACCTTGGCCACCGTCCTCACCCTTTCGCTCAGCGCTGCTGTGCTCCACGCGCAAGAAAGTGCCATGCTTAATATCCTGTGCAGCGCTGGCACGGTGTACTGCGAGACGCTAGCGCGCAACTACCAAAAGAGCACCGGTACCAAGGTGAACATGGTGGCCAAAAGCTCCGGCGAGGTGCTGGCGCAGATCAGTGCCTAGCAGAAAAATCCTAAAACCGACCTGTGGTACGGCGGCACGGGCGACCCGCACTTGCAAGCCGCCGAGCAAGATCTGCTGCTGGGATCCCGCTTTGCCAACATGGCGCAGCAGTACGACCGGGCGCTGGCGCAGGCCAAGGCTGATAACTACAAAACCATTGGCGTGCACCTGGGGCCACTGGGCTTTTCATACAACTTTAAACTGGTGGCTAAAAAAGCCATTGCCGCGCCCCGGAGCTGGAAAGATTTGATCAAGCCCGAGTACAAAGACCTGAGCGACCAAATGGCGCAAGGCTTCGGGAGTGAAGGCCAGGGAATACCGGAAGATTTGGTTAAGGTAGTCGGTGGGCTTTTCCTTCAGCACGATGCTTGGATCGCAGTTTTGCGGCGATACGAAGCACCCATGGTTAGTACTCGGTGCGTAGGATGGAAAGTAGCCGCCGTTGTGGGCGGCCACGATTTTAAGATTGGGAAACCTGTCCAGCCTGCCTTCGAAGATCAACTTTTGCAAAGCGATGGTGGTGTCCGGCGGATTGCCGATGGTGTTGGACAGCCATCAGTTACCTTTGAAACGCTTGCCCAGCGCTGGCGTGCGTTGCGGATGCATATACAGCGTGGCACCCAGCTCCTCGGCCTTGGCCCAGAAGGGGTGAAAGCGGGCATCGGAAAAGTCAGTGCGTCTACACTGCCGCCAATGGCTGCTCCCTTAGGCCCAGCTTGGTGATGGCGTATTCCAGCTCGCGGACGGCCAGCTTGGGGAACTCGAGCGGCAATGAAGCGAATGCGCCCATACGCCGCGGATTGACAGCGCACAGCTCGCTAGTTTTTCGTTTTAAACGCGCACAATGCGCTCGATATGGCCTGCTCGCGGCGGTACCAAAAGGGGTTGCTGCTGAGGATTTCCATGTCCACGCGCATGGCATCCATGGCACGCAGTCGCTCTTTGACGACGATGAAATGCTCGGGAACACCGTTGACTTGCGGCATGATGGACTTGACATCCGCAGCGGTGAACAGGGACAGCGCCTCTTGCCATAGCAGTGCGAATGCACGTCAATGATTTTGACGCGCCGCCTGTCAATCACCATCGGACCGCGCGGCGAACGCGTCTCGGGTGCCGTGATGGGGTCACACGGTGCGTTAACGCGCGCTGTGTCGAGTGCGCTACACCAGTGAGGGAGATGCCGGTGACGAGGCCCACGCCTTGGCGCAGGAGGTTTCTACTGGTTGAAACACCCATAGTTTTGTCTCCTGTTATGGGTTTACCTTTGGGAAACTTCACGTCTGGGATGCATGGGGCTAGGCTGGCAGCGCTTGGCTTCAGTCCAGCTTGATTCCTGCCGCCGGAATAATGCGTTTCCAGCGGGCGATGTCTTTCAGGTACATTTCGGTGAACTTGGGCGAGGTCAGCGGAGCAAGTTGCGCGCCCGCCTTGGTCAGGCGCTCGCGCATGGCGGGGTCGTCCAGCAGCTTGAGCACGCTGCTGGCGACAAACTCCGTCACTTGCGCAGGCGTGCCAGCGGGTAAGAACACGCCTTGCCATAGCGTCATCTCATAGTCCTTGAGCGCCGCTTCTTGCATAGTGAACAGCTCCACCGCACCAGGGTAACGTGCAGTGCTGGTGACTGCCAGCGCACGCAGGCGACCGCCTTTGTACTGCGGCAAGCCTACAGGCATTCCTGCAAAGTAAAAATCAATCTGCCCACCGATCACATCGGTCGCGGCGAGGGATCCGCTTTTGTACGGGATGTGCACAGCCTGTACACCCGCCAGCACTTTGAACAGTTCGCCCGCCATATGGTCAGAGTTGCCAATGCCCGACGATGCGAAATTGAGCTTGCCCGGCTTTTCTTTCGCCCCTGCAATCAGTTCGGCCACACTCTTGTAGGGCGAATTGGGGTGCACCACCAAAATGTGCGGTGTAGCAGCCACGCCCACTGTAGGCAGCAAGTCTTTTTGTCCATTGAAGGGCAACTTCTCGTTGGCCGCCACACTAATTGCCAAGCCGTTTTGCGCAAACAAAATGGTGTAGCCGTCGACTGGGCTTTTTGCCACTAGGTCGGCTGCAATATTGCCCGCAGCGCCCGCCTTGTTGTCTACCACCACCGGCTGCTTCCACAAATCCGCCAAGCCCTGCGCAATGATGCGCCCCACGATGTCGGTGGAGCTGCCGGGGCCGTAGCCAATGACCATCTTGACGGGCTTGTCGGGGTAGACAGCGGCGCTGGCCACTGCGGCAAAAGCGCTGACGGTAATGGCCGCTACAGCAATAGCTAATCGACGGGAAACAATTCGCATGGGTACTCCTAAGGACGAAATCGGACTTGATCGGACGCAGAGGGCGCAAAAATACGCAAAGGACGCAAAAGAAGACAAAAGAAAATCAGAAATAAATCTTTTTTGACTTCCTTTTGCGTCCTTTGCGTAATTTTTGCGTCCTCTGCGTCCTGACTTAATCCTGTCTTCATTGCATTTTTGATTATGTAACGCAAAGTTAATGCGTAGAATTGCGGGAAATACTCTTGAGTTCCATATTAAAAGTAAAGCGGTTTTCAGGATGTCTGGTCACGGTCACCTCAAACGGGTCGCCATGGCTATCAAAGTAGCGGCGCACGATCACCAGGCAGGATGAGCCTGCCTTCGCGTCCAATTCGGTGGCGTGCTCGCGCGACAATGTTGACGAGGTGACCTCGATCTCGGCCCGATCCATGCCCACACCAAAATGGCGCTCAATCTGCTCAAACACCATCTCGCGTGCATGATTTTTCAGCTTGGTGACACGGGCAAACTTGCTCAATACATAAATGTCCGTCCAGGCCAGCGCCAGCTTGGACTGCTCATCGCGCCGCACAGCGCTGATCTGGTACCACGACGAGCCCAGTGGCGCTTTGAGCGTGCTTTGCAGCGCCGCATCGCACTCTACGTAGCGCTCAATTTTGTTCTCGCGGTAAGTGTTGCCCGGGTAGCGCAAGATGTCGCGCAGGGTGTTGAAGTCTTGGCTGTACACGCGCGGTTGGGTGCAGGAGATGACTTTGGACGCTGCGCCTTGGTGGCACTCAATAAAACCGCGCTCTTGCAAGGTTTTAAGAGCATGGCGCAAGGTATGGCGGCTGACCTGGTTTTGTGCGGTCAGCTCTTTTTCGGCGGGCAAGGAGGTGCCCACAGGCCAAGCCCCCGAGCGGATGCGCCCGATGAGCTCTTCTGTCAAGCGACCGTGCAGCGTTTTAGCCGGCATGGCCGCTGTAGCTTCATCAAGAGAGGCCATACATCTTTTTGCCAGCCACCGGCATTTGCGCTGTCAAAATATCGCCCGAGAGCGACTCGGTGATGTAGATGGTTTTGTTGTCCGGCCCGCCGAAGCACAGGTTAGCCAAATGGTGGTGGTGCTTGTTCTCGGAGTAGACCAAGTGGGTGGGCAACATATTGCTGTCAAAACGCCAAATGCCTACGCCCAGGTGGCAGACCAACAAGCCGTTGTCTGCATCCATCTCAATACCGTCCGGCCCCGCAGCGCCGCCGGATAGCTGAATCGCAACACCCGTCTTGGACACCGAGCCGTCAGCCATCAGCGGCAAACGCCAAATCTGCTGCGAGCGGGTAGCTGCTACAAAGCAATGCTTCTCTTGCGTGTTGAGCGTAATGCCATTGGGGCTAGGCACATTGAGTGCGAGGCGGTCGAGCTGGCCACCTGCCCGCAAGCGGAACACGCGCCCGGTCGGGTCCACAATTCCCGTCTGGCCTTGATCGGTAAAGTACAAGTCACCATTGCTGGCAAAGTGCAAATCGTTCAGGCCCTTGAAACTCTCGCTGTACATCGAGCCCAGCACGTTCTCGATCTTGCCGGTCTTGGTGTCCAGCGACAACAAGCCTTGCTTGTAGCAGGTGATGAAGGCGCGGCCATCTTTATGGAACTTCAGGCCATTGGGCCAACCGTCGTATTGCACGATCAACTCCCACTCGCCTTTGGGCGAGATGCGGAAGATGCGGCCAAAAGGAATGTCTACAAACCATAGATTGCCATCGCGGTCAAACGACGGGCCTTCCAAAAAGCACTCTACTTCTGCGCCCTGGCGATTCGGGTCAGACCAGGCCGAACGCTGTTTTTTGCGAAATTTGGCGGGCATGGACATGAATACTTCGGCTTTGATCAGCTCTAGTTTTTGAAACGGATTAAACATACGACACGAACTCCTGAGGAAGGGTGGAAAGAGTAACGAAAACTTGTACGGACATCTGAGAATCACACTGTCACCTGTGTAAGCCACGGATGGTTGCCGTAACGTTTTGAGTGTAAGATGAATTGACACAAACGACAAGGTGGTTTCCACATTACTTGTCCGCATAAGTGAAATTACTTTTAGGAAATAGCGATGGCAAAAATTGTGGTGATTGGCACTGGCACGATGGCCGCAGGCATTGGTGCGGGTTTTATCAACGCCGGGTTGGACGTGGTTTTTTTAGGCCGCAGTGTGGACAAAGCCAGCAAGTCGTTGGCGGATGCACACCTTATCTCCGCAGGTCTGGCCGCAAGTACTGAGCGCCTGCAGCTTCCTGGCTCTGTGGGCCTCATCGACAACTGGAACGACTGGCAAGACGTGGTGTGGGTGATCGAGACCGTAGCCGAAGATTTTGAACTCAAGCGCCAATTGTTTGCATCACTCGACGCGCGTGTACCTGCTGGCGTGCCGATTGGCAGCAACAGCTCGGGCTTTCCCATCACGCGCATAGCAGCAGGCTTGGCCACCCGCAGCCGTATGTTCAACGCCCATTACTTTATGCCTGCGCACTTGGTGCCCTTGGTAGAAGTAGCCTTGGGTGAAGACTCCGACCCCGAGCTGGGCGAGGCGGTGTGCGCCCTGTACCGCCGTGCGGACAAAAAGCCCGTGTTGGTGCGCAAAGACATCCCCGGTTTTCTGGCCAACCGCATCCAGCACGCGCTGATGCGCGAAGCCTTGGCCTTGATCGACAGCGGCATCGCCACCCCTGAAGACGTAGACACTGCTGTGCGCTACAGCTTTGGCTTTCGCTACGCAGCCGCAGGCCCGGTGCTGCAAAAAGAAATCTCCGGCTGGGACAGCATGGCGCGTGCGGCGGCAGAAATTTATCCATCGCTCTCCAACACCCATGTGCTGTCCGAATGTGTCGGCGGCATCATTG
>JANMTF010000232.1:0-9084 GCA_031390175.1 Polaromonas sp. | reverse complement strand
GAAGATGATGAGGAACAAAATCAAGGCCTCAGGCGACACGCCGCCCGTCATGGCAGCCCAGCCCAGCACCGGCGGCATGGCACCCGATGCACCGCCAATGACAATGTTTTGCGGTGTGAGGGGTTTGAGGATCACGGTGTAGACCACCGCGTAGCCGACAAAAGTAGCGAAGGTGAGCCACATGGTGAGCGGGTTCACATACACGTAGAGCAGCCACGAGCCTGCCGCGCACAGCACAGTAGAGAACGCGCCGGTTTGCACATCGCTGATCTCACCTTGGGCAGTGGGCCGCCAGGCAGTGCGGCGCATTTTGGCGTCGATGCCTTTTTCTACCAAACAGTTGAACGCGGCGGCGGCACCGGCCACCAGCCAGATACCCAAGGAGGCGATAAGCATGAGTTGCACTTCGGGCCATGTGGGTACGCCAGGCACCGCCAGCACCATGCCAATCAGCGCGCAAAACACGATCAGCTGGATGACGCGCGGTTTGGTCAGCGCGTTGAACTGCGCCAGTTTGCCTTTGCGCGGCAGGGTAGTGGGCAAAGTAATGGGGGTCGATTCTGTGCCGCTCATCGCGCACCTCCGGCGAAACGATGGTTGGCTGCGCTGGCGTTGTGGGGGCCCATGATGGACGAAGTCAGCACGCCACTGCGGTCCAGCTGCGCGCCCGCATGCTGCACCCGCGCGGCACTGAGCACACCGGTGATCACCATGACCAAGCCCGCCGCGCCGCCCGTGTGTGACACGGCAGCCAGCAATGGCCAGCCCAGCACCACATTGCTCAGGCCGGTGACCAGTTGCCACAGCAGCAGCGCGGCGATCCACCAGGCCGCTGTGCGCGCAGCGCTGTGCTGCGGCGCTGCGCGAAACATGCGCCACGCAGCCATGCCGAGCACTGCAAACAGCACAAAAGCAAACATGCGGTGCACCACATGGATGGCGGTGAGCGCGGGCAAGGTGATGGTGCTGCCCGCACCGGTTTGCCCCAGCGCGCGCCACAGCTCAAACCCCTCGGCCGCGTTCATGGCAGGCACCCATTGGCCTTGGCATTTGGGAAACTCATTGCAGGCCAACACCGCATAGTTGGTGCTGACCCAGCCGCCCAAGGCAATTTGCAGCCACAACAACGCAAAGCCTGCCAGCAGCCAAGTGCGCGCGCTGCTCGGCATGCTGGCCACACTATGGTCGTCACCTAAACCACCGTCCAAGCGGTAACGTGTGGCCTGCGTTTGTAGCAGGGCCAGCAGCACCATGCCGCCCAGCAGGTGCAAGGTGACGATGGCGGGGAACAGCTTCATAGTGACAGTGAGCGCGCCGAAAGCGCCCTGCACACATACCCACACTAAAGTGAAAGTAGGCCACCAAGGAGAGATCAATAAGCGCCTGTGCAGTTGCTTGCGGTGCACCCAGCTCATGGCGGCCAGCACCAAAATAAGCACGCCCACGCCGCTGGCCAGATAGCGGTGAATCATCTCAATCCAGGCTTTTTGGTGCGTAACCGGGCCAGACGGCATGGCGGCTTGCTCAGCGCTGATCTGCGCCTTGGCACCCAAGGGGCTGGCGCTGGCGTAGCAGCCGGGCCAGTCGGGGCAGCCCAGGCCAGAGTCGGTCAAGCGGGTGAAGGCACCGAACAGCACCAGATCAAAGGTGAGAAACAGCGTGAGGAAGGTCAGCGCGCGCAGGCGCTGGGGCAGCGAGGCTTGGCGGTTGCGCAGCCACACCCAGGCCAGTGGGCCCAGCGCAATCACAGCGCCCAGCAGCATCAGGCGTAGCGCGGGGGAAAAGTCGTACAAGGCAGTCGTAGGCATCAAGGTCGCCCTCCACTTTCGCGCCCTGCCCGGTCCCAGCTGGCGGCGGCGCGCAGCAAGCGGTCCAGATCGCGTTTGGCTTTGGCGGCGTCCATGGTGGCGGGGAAACGCAGCATCCAGTTGCCTACCGGGTCTACCAGGTACAGGTGCTCACTAAGCTGCTGTCCGGCAGCGGGCTCTAGCCATGGGCTCACACTGGCAAGCGGTACACGCAGGGCGTAAGCGTCCAGGGCTTTGGCCTCTACTTGGGTTTTCAGGTCAGGGGCAATGGGTGCGTCGTCAGTCACCAGCCATACGCGGTCGAGACGGTCTTTTTCGCGGCCCAGGCTTTCGCGCAATTGGCGTTGCAGGTAAATGTTTTTCTCGCACGCCGCGCCGCAGGCACCGCCCGCTACGCTCACCAACAGCCACTGGCCTTTGAGGCTGCGCAGGTTCACGGGTGTGCCGTCTAGCGCCACGGCTTTCACGTCGGGCAAAGTGCGCCCGGGTTGAATCAGCTCACCGTAATTGCGCCGCCCCTCAGGCCGCACCACGTAGTAGGTGAAGTAAGACGCGATCACGGGGGCTGCGCACATCAGCATCACGATGAGCATCTTCCAGCGGCCCGACACGCGGCGCAGCTGCTGCGCTTGGCCAGGCTCTGGCAGGGCGTGCACGGTCATGGTCAAGGGCGCATCAGACTGTGCGGCGGCGGGGGGCGATGAATTGGAACCAAGCATATAAAACCATTATCAGGCCGCACAGGGCAAACCATTGGAAAGCGTAACCATAGTGTTTGGCTACGCCAGAATCGAGCGGCGTCCAGTCGCGTTGCAAGCCGTCTGGAGGTTCTGCTACCTCTGGCGCGGTTTGCAAAACAGCCACGCTGAGCAACTGGCTGGAAAGGCCAAAGTCTACCGCAGGTAGATTTTGCCCAATACGCGAAGCCCTTGCCGCACCCGGTGCACTGGCCTGTGGTGCGCTGGCCTGTGGTGCGGAGGCATGTGGTGCTGAAACCTGCGGCCTGGCGGCTAGCTCTGACGGTACCACCGCTGGCTGCACAGCCGCACCCAGCGCATACACACTAGACACCTGCGCTACCACCCTGCCCTGCACGGTCACCGGCTCTGTGGTGGCTGGCAGGCTGGGCACGCGGCTGCGGTCTTGCGGATCGCGCGCGACCCAGCCGCGCTGCACCCACACCACCTGTTTGCTGGCCACCAACTGGAGCGGCGTGGCGACGAAAAACCCTGGCCGCCCGCTCATGTAGCGGTTGTCTAAATACACCGTGTGCTGGTGCAGCCACAGGCCGCGCAAACTGACCCTCCGGTGCACCAGCGTCTGCACGCTGCCTGTAGCTGTAGCGTCGGGCGTGATACTGACTGTGTGGGTTGCAGTGCTATCGTTTGCTTTGCTGTCGTTTGCTTTGCTGTCGTGCGGTAGTGGCGCGAAATTGTCTATGGCAGGCAGTTTGCTTCGGCTCTCTATCTGGCTGGCCAGGTTTTCTTTGAATGCCGCTCTTTGCAACTGCCACCCGCCCAGCGCTGCCGTGGCGGCTAGGGCCAGCGCGGTCACCGCCGCAAGCAACCAGTGCTTGCCGCCCTTGGCGCTGGATACGGCTTTAGCAGGAGTGGACGGCACGGGGCTGCTCATCGCGCGATAATCCTACTCATGCAATTTCTCATCGCCATCGCTTTTGTCGCCATCATCGCCAGCCTAGGCGCTGCATTGTTTTTTATGCTGCGCGGCGGCGGCCCAGCCGAAGAGGCCGCCGACGATGCCGCAACGAAGCACAAGCGCACCAAAGGCATGGCGCGCGCACTGGCGCTGCGGGTAGCGGTGTCGGTGGTGCTGTTCATCTGCGTACTGCTGGCTTGGAAGCTGGGCTATATCCAGCCCCACGGTCTTCCCGCTGGCAAGTAAAAAAAGCCGCTAAGCGGCTTTTTTTTGTGCAGTGCATGGCTTGCATCAAAGCCAGTACACCAAGATGTACAGACCCAACCACACCACGTCCACAAAGTGCCAGTACCAAGCCGCGCCTTCAAAGCCAAAATGCTTCTCTGGTGTGAAGTGGCCTTTTTGCAAACGCAGGGTGATAAACAGCAGCATCAGCATGCCCACGAACACGTGGAAACCGTGGAAACCCGTGAGCATGAAGAAAGTAGAGCCAAAAATGCCAGACGTGAGCTTGAGGTTCAAGTCGGTGTAGGCATGGTAATACTCATAGCCCTGCACGATCAAGAACACGACACCCAACAATACCGTGAACCACATGTAGAAAATCGTCTTGCCACGGTTGCCAGCGATCAAGGCGTGGTGCGCAATGGTAATAGTCACGCCGGAGCTGAGCAGCAAAGCGGTGTTGATGGTAGGCAATGGCCATGGGCCCATGGTGGTAAACGGCTCGACAATGCCAGCAGGCGAGGTGGTGGCACCTGCCACGACGCTAGGCCACACGGCTTTGAAGTCAGGCCAGAGCAATGCATGCTCCAAGTTGCCCAGCTCAGGCACCGAGTGCATACGCGCCCACCACAGAGCCGAGAAGAACGCACCGAAGAACATTACCTCAGAGAAGATGAACCAGCTCATGCTCCAGCGGAACGACAGGTCAATCTTGTGGCCGTACAAGCCGCCTTGGCTCTCTTCAATGGATTGCTTGAACCAAAAATACAGGGTGCCCAGCCAAATTGCCATACCCACAGCGAGCGAGTACGCGCCCCAGCCGGAACCGTTGATCCAAAAGCCAGCGCCAAGGATGACAAAGAACAAACCGATCGACGCACTGACCGGGTAACCCGATGGTGCTGGCACAAAGTAATGCGGCGTGGTGCCCGGTGCTACTGAACTCATGTGAATTGACTCCTACTCTCAACTATATTAAAACTTTGAAACTGTGAAACTTTAAAACTGTTTGGCTCTAAACCATGTGCTGCGCTAAGACCTCACTTACTTCGCAGCCGCCACCACCCATCGCACGAAAAATATCAAACCTGCCACAAACAGACCCGCACCCGCGATACCCACGACCATCAGGTGCACGGGGTTGATTTTTTGCGTGTCTTCATGGAACTCTTTGCCATTGCGCAGGCCCACAAAAGACCAGGCCACGGTTTTGATGGTGCGAAACCAGTCGCTCATACCGGGGCCTTTGCGTTGGCATCTGGCAGGTGTTGCACTAGCGGCGCTACGACCGCAGGCGCTGTCACATGGGGCAACACGGCCGCAGTGGTGGACGCAGGCGCAGGCGGCGTTTTGCCGCCGACTTCAAAAAAGGTGTACGACAGCGTGATGGTGGTCACGTCTTTGGACAGCTTGGGATCGATGATAAAAGCCACCGGCCAGGTTTTTTTCTCGCCTGGCTCCAGGATGTATTGGTTAAAGCAAAAACACTCCAGCTTGTTAAAGTGCGCCGAGGCTTGCTTGGGCGCGTAGCTAGGAATAGCCTGAGCGGCCATGCGGCGGTTTTGGATGTTTTGAAACTCGTACATCACCGTGGCCAGCTCGCCAGGGTGCACCTGGATAGAGCGCTGCGCGGGTTTGAAGTCCCACGGGCCGCGCGAATTGGCATCGAACTCGATGGTGATGGTGCGGGTTTTATCGACCTGTGTGTTGGCCAATATTTTGCTCTTGGCACCGGGAATGTCTTTTTCACCCAGCGCCAAAATGTTCACACCGGTCATCTTGCAAATGGCTTTGTAGATGGGCACCAGGGCGTAACCGAAGGCGAACATGCCCATCGTGATGATGGCCAGCTTGCCCACCATTTTGATGTTTTCGGTTTTCATAGCCATGGTGGTAGTGCGCTTACTTTGCCGCTGGCGCGGCAGGTGCAACAGGCGTTGGCGCTACTGAAGGAGCGCTGAGAATGGCAGCGCTACCGGTCATTTTGGCTGGCGGCTTGGCCGCACCAAAAAACATCAAGCGCACCATGAAGCCGACAAAGAAAATCACCGCGATGGAGCCAAGAATCAGCCCCAAGCGCAGGTTGTTTTTCTTCTGTTCAGAGGTAAGCATGTGACTCTTTAATGCAAAGGCAGGTAATACTCAAACACTTCAACTTGGCGCTTAATGCGCCAGAATCTTGGTGGCATCGCGGTTGAGCTTGGGCGGGGTTTCAAAGGTGTGGAAGGGAGCCGGTGACGGCACTTCCCACTCCAGGCCTTCTGCGCCTTTGCCATCCGGATCCTGCCAAGGGTTTTGCTTGGCTGGCTCGCCCTTGCCCAACATGGTGGGAAGAATGATAAAAAAGAAGAAGTACACCTGGCTCAGGCCAAAACCAAACGCGCCCACGGTAGCAATCGCGTTGAAATCCGCAAACTGCATGGGGTAGTCGGCATAACGGCGCGGCATACCTGCTAGCCCCAAGAAGTGCATCGGGAAGAAAGTGACGTTGAAGAAAATCAGCGAAGCCCAAAAGTGGATCTTGCCGCGCGTCTCGTTGTACATCACGCCGGTCCACTTGGGCACCCAGTAGTAGTAGCCTGCAAACAGTGCGTAGAGCGAACCAGCCACCAGCACGTAGTGGAAGTGCGCCACCACGTAGTAAGTGTCTTGCACTTGGGTGTCAATCGGGGCCACCGACAGAATCAAACCCGTGAAGCCGCCCATGGTGAACACGAAAATAAAACCCACAGCAAAAAGCATGGGGGTTTCAAAAGTCATCTCGCCCTTCCACATGGTGGCGATCCAGTTAAAAATTTTCACGCCGGTAGGTACGGCAATCAGCATGGTGGCATACATGAAGAACAACTGGCCCGTGACGGGCATGCCGGTAGTGAACATGTGGTGCGCCCACACGATGAAGGACAAGATGGCGATGGACGAGGTAGCGTAGACCATGGATGCATAGCCAAACAGCTTCTTGCGTGCAAAGGCCGGGATGATCTGGCTGACGATGCCGAAGGCTGGCAAGATCATGATGTACACCTCGGGGTGGCCGAAGAACCAGAAGATGTGCTGGAACATCACTGGGTCGCCGCCGCCAGCGGGGTTAAAGAAGCTGGTGCCAAAGTGGCGATCCGTCAGCGTCATGGTAATCGCGCCAGCCAACACGGGCATCACGGCGATCAGCAGGTAAGCGGTAATCAGCCAGGTCCAGCAGAACATGGGCATCTTCATCAGGGTCATGCCAGGAGCGCGCATGTTCAGGATGGTGACGATGATATTGATCGAGCCCATGATGGAGCTGGCACCCAGGATGTGCAGGGCAAAAATGCCGCTGTCCATGCCGGGGCCCATTTGCAGGGACAGGGGTGCGTACAGCGTCCAGCCGCCTGCGGGTGCGCCGCCGGGCAAGAAGAAGCTGCCAACCACCATCAAAGCCGCAGGAATCATCAACCAAAAGCTGAAGTTGTTCATGCGGGCAAAGGCCATGTCGGCTGCGCCGATTTGCAGCGGAATCATCCAGTTGGCAAAGCCCACGAAGGCGGGCATGATGGCGCCGAACACCATGATGATGCCGTGCATGGTGGTGAACTGGTTAAACAGCTCGGGGTTGACCAACTGCAAACCGGGCTGGAACAGCTCTGCGCGGATGGCCAGAGCCAACACGCCGCCGATCATCAGCATGGTGAACGCGAACAACAAATACAGCGTACCGATGTCTTTGTGGTTGGTGGCGAAGACCCAGCGCTTCCAGCCCGTGGGGGCGTGGTCATGGTGGTCGTCGTGTGCGTGGTCTGCGTGGCCGTGGTTGTCTAGTACTGCGCTCATGGTGTGGTGTCCTGCTTGATCTTTAAAGAGATGAAGGTATGCTTATTTGCGTGCAGACTTGATGTCAGCGGGTTGCACGATTTGACCGGTTTTGTTAGACCAGTTGTTTTTGGTGAAAGTAATCACCGCTGCAATTTCTGTGTCAGACAACTGCTTCCAGGCAGGCATCGCGCCGTTGTTTTGACCGTTGAGCAAGACACTGATCATCTTGGCTTTGTCAGCATCCAGGGCCACTGCAGCGCCGTCAATGGCTTTGATCGGGCCCGCGCCCTTGCCGTTGGCTTGGTGGCAGGCCGCGCAGTTGGCCGCGTAGACTTTTTCGCCGCGCTTGCTGATGTCGTCCAGCGTCCACACTTTAGTGGGATCATCGGCTT
The DNA here is from genome assembly GCA_031390175.1 of Polaromonas sp. Taxonomy (GTDB): domain Bacteria; phylum Pseudomonadota; class Gammaproteobacteria; order Burkholderiales; family Burkholderiaceae_C; genus JAAFIP01. Next base: position 1,211 of record JANMTF010000232.1, on the reverse strand, counting down.
TGGCCGCGAGCTTTTTCTTCTCGCCATCGACCCACTTTGAATAGTCTTCAGCGCTCACCACTTTCACATGGATCGGCATGTAGGCATGCTCTTTGCCACACAGCTCTTGGCACTGGCCGTGGTAGTCGCCAATTTTCTCGGCGCGGAACCAGGTGTCGCGCACGAAGCCGGGGATCGCGTCTTGCTTGATACCAAAAGACGGCACTGCAAACGCGTGGATCACGTCGTTAGCCGTGGTGATGATGCGGATTTTCTTGTCCACAGGCACCACCATCGGGTTGTCTACCTTGAACAAATAGTCGTCTGGCACGGTGGTGCCTTTGGGCAAACCGCTGTTGGAGAGCTCACGGTGGGTATTGTCTAGCGTAGAGATAAAGCCAATGCCCTCGCCCTCGCCTTTGATGTAGTCGTAGCCCCACTTCCACTGGTAGCCGGTGGCTTTGATGGTCAGGTCAGCGTTGGTGGTGTCTTTTTGCGCGACCAGTACTTTGGTAGCGGGCAAAGCCATGCCAATCACGATGAGGAAGGGAACAATCGTCCAGCCAATTTCGACCCACAACGGTTCGGACAAGACCTGCGCCTTGTGGCCCACCGACTTGCGGTGCTTCCAGATGGAGTAGAACATCACGCCAAACACGGCCAGGAAAATGACGATGCAAATGATCATCATGAACCAGTGCAGCCAATGCTGCTCGGCGGCAATTTTGGTGACAGGGGCAGGTAGATTGAGCTGCCAATTGGACGGGCCACCGGGCAAATCATTGACCGCGAAGGCCGCGCTGGTGAAGGCTACGCCTGCACCAAGAGCCAATGTTTGTAGCAGGTTTTTTAACACAATGTGCAACGAGCTGGAGATGCTTTTCACCTTGTTCACTTTTAGTTTGCCTCAAATCAACGTCAATAAAAAATTCTTCACTTGAGCGCCCCGAACTGCTACTCACGCAGTACGCAACGCCATCCGTATCTCTTTGGCCAGCACCGAGCGCAACTCGGGGCGAATATGCCGCCCCACTTGCACGCTCTGGCCCTGGCCTGACAGCTCGATCAACGACCTGTCGTCCCTGTGGGGCTCTACCCTTACCCATTCGCGGTTGAACTCTGCGCGCAGCATTTTGCCAGCGCTTGTTTGTTCCACCACCAATTGGCTTCCTTGCAAGAATATGCGCTCTCCGTCTGTGGCATGCCGGGCGTAGACCAAAAAGGCCGCGCCC
>JANMTF010000218.1:0-2601 GCA_031390175.1 Polaromonas sp. | reverse complement strand
AGCTTGTCGTCGCCATAGCCCAGGTTGATCAAAAAGTTGGCCTGCAAGCGGCCATCGGGGAAGAACTCGGCATTCACTTTGGCCAAGTCCACGCCGCTCATGGGCCCGCAGTCCAGGCCCACGGCGCGTGCTGCCATCATGAAATACGCTCCACCCAAGGTGCCGTTACGCGTGGCCGTGCCCTGCGCTAAAGCTGCGTTGCCTTCAAACATGGTTTTGGCCTCTGGCTTGTGCCACACCTGGGGCATGTGCTCGTAAAAGCGCGTGTCGGTAGCGACGATGACGGTGACGGGTGCTGTGCGCGTTTTTTCCAGGTTGCCGGGTGATAAGGCGGGCAGCAAGCGTGCGCGCGATGCCGTTGAATTTAAAAACACATAGCGCGTTGGCTGGGTGTTCATCGAGGTAGCGCCCATGCTGGCAATGGCGTACACCTCTTGCAGCAGGGCAGCGGGCACGGGTGTGTCTAAAAAACCATTGGCGGTGCGGGCCTTGAAAAATAGCTGGTCGAGTGCGTCTTGGGAGATTTTCATGGGAAGAATTTTTTAAAAATTAAAACAGGCAGTGTAGTTACTCGGGCTTGAGATTCATGTCGCGCACGAGCTTGGTCCAGCGCTCTACATCGCGCTGCACGAGCGTGCGGGTCTCGGCATCGGACATCGCCAGGGGTTTGCCTCCGGCCTTGCGAAAGATGTCGATCACCTCGGGCATGGCGACTACCCGCGCCATCTCGCTGCGCAGCCGCTCCAAAATGGCGGGCGGTGTGCGTGCGGGGGCGAAGAAACCAAACCACGACTCCAACTCGAGCTGCGCCACACCCGTCTGCATGATGGTGGGCACATCAGGATGGTTAGCCAGGCGTGCATTGCCCGACACCGCGAGGGGCCGTACCGTGCCTGCATCGATTTGCGCACGGGCGGTGGACGACAAGTCAAAAAACACATCCACCCTGCCCCCTAGCAAATCTTGGTAGGCAGGCTGCGCGCCCCGGTAGGGCACATGCGTGAGCTCTACCCCTGCCAGATGCCACAGCGCTGCGGCCAGCACATGTTGGCCCGAGCCATTGCCCGCCGATGCGTAGGTGAGCTTGCCGGGATTGGCCTTGGCAAAGGCAATCACGTCTTTGAGTGATTGCTGGGCCAGGTCTTTGCGGGCCATCAGGCTGTAGCTGTAGGCAACCGCCAAGCCCAGCGGCTCAAAGTCGCGCAGGCTGTCGTAGGGCAAGTTGCGGTACAGGCCCATGTTGAGCGCCAGATTAGACACCGAGCCAGTGAGCAGGGTGTAGCCATCGGGCGCGGCTTTGGCGGCCAGGTCGGTGCCTACCAGAGTACCTGAGCCGGGACGGTTTTCTACCACCACACTTTGGCCCAGCAGCTTGCCCAGGCGCTCGGCCAGCACGCGAGAGACGAAGTCAAAACCCCCGCCGGGTGGCTGGGGCACGATGACGCGCAAGGGCTTGTCGGGGTAGCTGGCTTGTGCCCAAGTCTGACCTGTGCAGCACAGCACCAATGCGCTGGACAGCGCTTGGCTTAAGGCGCTGCGGCGCGTGCAAGCTGTTGCAATGGATGGGTTCTTCAATGGCATAAACGCTCCAGCAAGTAATTTTAAAAAAAGTGGTGAGATGTCAACGCTCTAACGCGCCACCGGCCAGCCAGCGCGCCCCGCGTGCATACAGTGCCTGGACTTGCTCGCCTTTGAGCATGGGCATGTCCATCTTCACTTGGTAGCCTATGCGGGTCTGGATATAGGCCAGATGGCGGTAGCCTTCTGGAAAGGTGGCCAGCGCGGTTTTGTCCAGGCGCAGCTGGGCCGAGGGGTCTACCGGGTCGATGCGGTCTTTTTCATAAATCGGCTGGCGGTGCAGCAGCTTCCACTGGCCGTTGTGTTGGGTGACGAAGTCGTAAAAACGCCCGGTACACACCACGTCGCACAGGACTGGGCCGTCCACGCCCTCGACCATGCCGCGCTGCGAGATAGTCATCTTGGTTTGCGCAATGGCGCGCTCGCCTGCCACCTCGACCGCCGAGCCACCGAGAAAGTGCAAGATGGTCACGCCCTTGCCCCAGCCCTCGCGGGTGACGCGGATAAAGTCTGCAAACGGCCCCTGAAACCAGGTGGCCATCATCACACCATCGGGGTGCCACACGGTGGCAAAGCGCTCCCAGTCGCCTGCGTCGCGCCATACGGCCCAACGCTCGACCATCTGGCGAACTGACAATTCATCGTGCAAAGGGGTGTGCATAGCAGGGCTGGTGGTCACGATGGTTTGCGCTTTCAAATTGGCGGCTTTGGCAATGTGCTCTGCCGTGTACGGATAGGAAATTCAAGCTCATGAGACCAAGTATGGCATGGATTTAGTGCCCAAAAGCACCACTGTTTGCGCACGTTGGGGCCCACGCTGTCGCTGCATGGCAAGATCACTGACCTTGCATCGGCATTCGGTCTGGTGCGCGCGCAGCCCTTGCCCGCAGCGGCGGCCTGCGCGGCGGGGATATGCACGGCGGCGATATGCACGGCGGCTGAGACGGTACCCCAATGTGATCAAGCATTTGCCGGATGTCGGCGCGTGGATGGGGCAGGGAGCAGGATGGGTTTGCGGCGCTA
>JANMTF010000214.1:0-3609 GCA_031390175.1 Polaromonas sp. | reverse complement strand
CAGCGCTGCGTGGGCATCGCGACTTCAACGCACTAACTGCGGGCGTGCGTCACGCCGCCGTCCACCACCAAAGTAGAGCCCACCACATAGTCGCCCGCGCGCGAGGCCAGGTAAATCGCCGCGCCTGCCATGTCGTCGTCCACCCCCACGCGCCCTACCGGGATGCGCTGGGCAACGGTATCGGCATGGTCGCGGGCATCGCGGTTCATGTCGGAGGCAAAAGCACCGGGAGCGATAGCGGTCACGATAATGCCATCACGCGCCAAGCGCAGCGCCATGCGGCGTGTGAGGTGAATCAGCCCTGCCTTGCTGGCAGCATACGAGTAGGTTTCCATTGGGTTGACCGATACCCCGTCGATCGAAGCGATATTGATCACCTTGGCGGCATGGCCACTGGCCGCCCCTGCCAGCAGGTCTTTGTGCAGAGCTTGGGTTAAGAAAAATGGCGTCTTCATATTCAGATCAACCACTTTGTCCCAGCCAGCTTCTGGAAAATCATCAAATGCTGCAGCCCAAGCCGCACCTGCGTTGTTGACCAAAATGTCCAGCTGCGATTCGTGCTCGCGAAAGCGCTCCACCAGACTTTGAATGCCAGTGGGAGTAGACACATCGCCCGGCAAGGAGCGGCAAGGCCCCAGCGCGGACAGCTCTGCGGCTGCGGCATCACACTCTGTGGCCTTGCGCGCGCAAATGTAGACGCGCGCGCCTTGTTTGAGGAAGCCTGCCGCAATCATGCGGCCAATGCCGCGTGAGCCGCCGGTGACGATGGCCGTGCGGCCGCTAAGGGAGAAAAGATCGTTCATAAGGAGCTTTCTAGACTAATGAAGGGAACGGGGCACTGCCAGCGAGGCGGAGCCACAAAGAGTAGCAAACTCTCACTGCCGCAATGTTCTGTCAAACAGGCTGAACAAGCGTTCCCAATGCCGCTCGGCGCCGCTTTGGTTATAGATACCCGCGCGGCGTGGAAACACAAAACCATGCTCCACCGCCGGGTACCATTCGATGCGGTGCTGCGTGCCAGCCGCCTCCAGGGCAGCTTGCAGCTTCTGGATATCAGCCGGTGGTGCCCAGCGGTCTATCTCGGCGCAGCCAAAATAGCTTTCACAGCGAATTTTGTCGACCACACGGTGCGGTGAATCCGGTGCATCGGTGGCCATGTTCGCGCCATGAATGGACGCAATGCTGCGCAACCGCTCTGGAAACTGCCCCGCCGCCCACACCACAAATGGCCCGCTCATGCAGTAACCCACCGCACCGATGTGGCTGCTCTTGGCAGCTGGCTGCGCATCGACAAAAGCCAGCATGGCAGCCGTGTCCACCGCCGTGGTGTGCGCAGTCAAAGAATGCATATGTGCAAACATGGTCGCCATCGTCGCCTCGCTGCGCTCGGTTAACTCAAAGTCGCGCGTGCGGCGGTAGTACAGATTGGGCAAGACCACGTAATACCCCACAGCTGCCAAGCGCCGCGCCATGTCATGCAGCTCCTCGCGTTTGCCGGGGGCATCCATGTAGAACAACACCACGGGGTGCGGCCCGCCCTCTTCGGGATAGACCACAAAGGTATTCATCGCGCCGTCTGCGGTGGGAAGGTCAAAGTGCTTTTCGATCATGATGCTGGTCCAGTCAATGTGCAGGGGTGTGGCGGCGGCCAACGCTATCCGTCTGTCAAATTATGCCGCCTTGGTGACCGTCAACGCTGACGCCAAGTTAACACTTGGCCCGCCGCTAGGCTCTGCCAGGCTTGGCAAAGCCACCCTCCACCCAGCGCTGCGCACTCGCGCGGTTGAGCTTGTAGCCTGCGTCCACCCGCACGCTCGCCAGCCCATCGCCACCATCATCGCGCGCGCTCAAGGTGGCGTAGGGGTTGTCTTCATCCGGGGTGATGTCCAACGACACCGTGACGCGCTTGTCTAGCGCGGTGATAGTGATGCTCTGGTGCAGGGCGGCGTGTTGTTGCTGCTCTTGGCGACGCACAAACTCGTGGGCTGTTTTGACCAAAGTGCTGAAGGCAAAGCCGTCCAGCGGTTTGGGGTTCTTTTTGTCGCGGCCCATGGTCCACGGGCCCACCAGCGCAGGCTCTACCGCACCGTCTTTGGTCATGGCCACAGCCCAGCCGTCGTCGTCTTCGTTTTTAATGACGCTGGCGGTCCAGCCATCGCCTTGCCATAGGCGGGGTTCTTGGACGGTAGGGGTGTCTTCTGTATCGGGTGTATTGAGCATAAGAGATTTTACTTGCCTCTCCTGCCATGCAGCGGCTCTGCCTTGAAGATGTCTGCTCCAACTTGGTCACGCTGCAGCGACGGGCATGAAGATGTCTCTGCTACCTTGGTCACTTTGCGGCGACGGAGGAATTTGTGCTGCAAAAATCTTGCGAAAACACGCGATCAAGTTGGTAGCAGTCTTAAGGTGGTCACCGCGCCTTTCTCCAGATTTTTCATCACAAACACGCTCCATCACCGCTTGCTGGCGTATGTACATTTGTCTCGCTCAGAGGTGGCGTGTGGCGGGACAGTTGTGGCACGCTGAGATGTTTTACGCGCAGTGGTAGTGCGTTTTTTTCCAGCGCGCCCACTACCAAAAGAGTAGCTTCTCCCGCAATTGATTAGGGAACTAGAGCGCTAAACAGCTTAGATACGCGGCTACTCAGCACGCAAAAGAGCGCAACCACGCCAGTCAGGCAGCAGTTCGGCGTGGTTTTGATGAAAAATCTGGAGAAAGGCGCGGCGACCAACTGAAGATTGCTACTTCACCAGTCTCGTGTTTTCGCAAGATTTTTGCAGCAAAACTTGCCCGATGATGCCAACCAACCAACTCGGAGCGAAATCTTCAGACCAAGCTAACGACAGCGTGACGGTGTGCGTCATGCCTTGCCCCTTGCAGCGCTGGCACGCAGCCGCCCCACCACCCCGGTAGGAAAGTAATACACCGACAGCACAAACAGCACACCCAGCCACAGCAGCCAACGGTCTGGTGATAGCAGTGCAGACAGCCACGGCAGCGCCGCAGTAGCCTCGCTGGCCAGTCTTAACAAATCTTGCAAATAGCTTTGCGCTACTAAAAACAAAGCAGCGCCAATGGCCGCGCCATAAATCGTGCCCATACCCCCTATCACCACCATCAGCAGCACATCCATCATGATCTCAAACGACAGCGAGGTATCGGGCCCGTTGTAGCGCAGCCAAAGCGCGAGCATGGCCCCGGCCAGGCAGGCGAACAGGGCCGACAAAATGCTGGACGTGGTGCGGTACACCACTACGCGGTAGCCAATAGCCTCGGCGCGAAACTCGTTTTCACGGATGGCTTGCAGCACGCGGCCAAACGGGGAGTTGACGATGCGCAGCATGGCCAAGAGCAGCACCAGCGCCGTGAAAAACAGCAGGTAGTAGCAGAGCAAACGCCCGTCCAGCATCACACCCAAGAACGGCGTGCTCATGAACTCATAGCTGGGCGACAGTATTTCTGGCACCTTGAAACTCAGCCCATCTTCGCCGCCCGTGATGTCTGAGAGCTGCGAGGCCAAGGTCAAAAACGCCGAGGCGACCGCCAGGGTGATCATCGCAAAAAAGATGGCCCGCACCCGCAGCGAGAACAAGCCAATCAGCAAGGCCA
>JANMTF010000202.1:0-5843 GCA_031390175.1 Polaromonas sp. | reverse complement strand
GTGCTGGAGATGCCCATCCACGCCGATGTAGCGCTCATCAAAGCCGAGCGCGGCGACCGTTGGGGCAACCTGACCTACCGCAAGGCGGCACGCAACTTTGGCCCCGTGATGGCCATGGCCGCGAAGAAGACGGTGGCTACCGTACACGAAATTGTGGAGCTGGGCGCAATCGACCCCGAGCACATCATCACCCCCGGCCTGTTCGTGCACCAAATCGTGCGCATAGACCGCGTGGCCACCGAAGCCGGTGGATTCAAAAAGGCCGCAGCATGAGCTACATCAAACGCACTAAAGACCAACTGGCCGCGCGCATCGCGCAAGACATTCCCGAGGGCGTGTCAGTTAACTTAGGCATCGGCATGCCTACCCTGGTTGCCAACCACATCCCGCGCACGCTGGAGGTGCTTTTGCACAGCGAAAACGGCATCATCGGCATGGGCCCCGCACCTGCTGCGGGCGAGGAAGACTATGATCTGATCAACGCAGGCAAGCAGCCCGTCACCCTGCTGCCCGGCGGCTCGTACTCGCACCACGCCGACAGCTTTGCGCTGATGCGCGGCGGGCATTTAGACATCTGCGTACTGGGTGCCTTCCAGGTCAGCGCCGCGGGTGATTTGGCCAACTGGCACACGGGCGAGGCAGATGCGATACCCGCAGTAGGCGGCGCAATGGATTTGGCCGTGGGTGCCAAGCAGACCTGGGTGATGATGGACTTGCTGACCAAGCAAGGCGTCAGCAAAATTGTGGGTGCTTGCACCTACCCACTGACGGGCATTGCGTGTGTGAAGCGCATTTACTGCGACTTGGCGACCTTCAGTTGTACGCCACAGGGGTTGGTGTTGATCGACAAGGTAGAGGGCTTATCACACGCCGAACTTGAAGGGCTAGTTGGATTGCCGATTCGTGCGTAGTTGTTGACTCTGTTTGAGTTTTTTCCGAGCGATGTTGGGATGGCTTGCTTGGCTACAGGCGAGTTGGTGTATGCCAAACGCCCTCATACTGGAGTACCAGAAATCGGTCGTTCGGCATACACCAACTCGCCTGCATAGATGGTAGTGCGCTACCCGTAATGTAAGGATAGACCGACAGGACACTACGGGTAGTGCGCTACATTGGTCGCTGCACGGGTTGGGGTTTATCGACTGACCGATTTCTGGTACTCCAGCATGAGGGCAGGCGGTAAACACCAAGCCGTGCGTACGTGACGACCCCATCCTGCGCGTCTACTCCAAACTATTTGTACGCGACCAAATTACTCCGGCTTAATCCCCGCATCCTTCACTACCTTGGCCCACTTGCCCAAGTCGGCTTTCAGAAAATTCGCCAACTCTTGTGAAGACGACTGGCGCGGCTGGATGTCCAGCGCGGCCAACTTGTCTTTGTACTCCTGCGAGTTCACAGCATCGTGGACTTCCTTGGTGAGTTTTTGCAAAATGGCGGCGGGCGTTTTAGCCGGTGCAAACAGCGCCAACCAAATCGTGGTCTCGTAACCCGTCACGCCCTCCTCGGCAATGGTGGGCAACTCGGGCAGCGTAGGGTAGCGTTTCAAGCTGGCCACGCCCAGCGGTTTTAAGCGGCCGGACTTGATGTTGGGTATCGCTGACGACACGTTGTCAAACATTACCTGCACATGGCCTGCCAGAACGTCTTGAATTGCCGGCGCCGCGCCCTTGTAGGGCACATGCGTCCATTCGATGCCGGTTTGCGAGCCGAACAGCTCCGCACCCAAGTGGTAGGTGCTGCCAATGCCCGATGAAGCGTAGGATAGCTTTTTGGGATTGGCCTTGGCATAGGCCACCAGCTCTTTCACCGTTTTGGCGGGCACGCTGGGGTGCACCACCAAAATGTTTTCTACGGTCGCCACCAAAGAGATCGGCACAAAGTCGTTCACCGGGTCATAGGTCAAATTGGCCGTTAGGTTAGGGCTGGCCGCCATGATGCTGCTGGTGCCCAGCAAGAGCGTGTCGCCATCAGGCGCAGACTTGGCCACAAAGGTCGCGCCAATGCTGCCCGTAGCGCCGACTTTGTTTTCTACGATGACGGTACGTTTGAGCGAAGCCGTGAGCTTGGGGGCCAACACCCGCGCCAGCACATCGGTAGGGCCACCGGCGGCAAAGGGTACAACGATGCGGATGGGTTTGTCGGACGAAGCCTGCGCCCACGCACTTAAGCCAAGGCACTGCGCAGCCACTAGTAAACTCGTCAAAATAGTTTTCATCTGGTCGCCTTAATTTATCGGTTGATATATAAGGGTATGAGTTTAGCAAAGAAGCGTGATAAATACCACCGCCAGCAAGCGCTAATGGAGCATGTTTGTACTGTTGTTAATTTATGGTGCTATGCAGATAGTTTTTACGGATTTAATTAGTTGTGTCCGGCTGACGCAGCCCCATTTTCAGGCAAAGCCTTCGACATCATGGACAGGGGTTATCTGGACTTTGCGCGCCTGTATGCGATGCACCACGTGCGGCCTTTTTTGTCACACGGGCCAAATCTAACTTCAATGCTCGGCGGGTGTACTCGCTGCCTGGGGATAAAAGTACCGGGGTAATCTGCGATCAACTGGTCGCGCTCAATGGGCAGTACAGCGCGAAGGACTATCCCGAGCAGCTGCGCCGCGTTCGGTTCAAAGATCCCGAGACGGGTAAGACATTGGTGCTCCTGACCAATAACACCAGTCTGCCTGCGCATGTGATTGCCCAGCTCTACAAGAGCCGCTGGCAGGTGGAGTTGCTCTTCAAGTGGATCAAGCAACACCTGCGGATCAAGAAGTTTCTGGGTACCCGTGAGAACGGGGTGAAAACGCAAATCTGGTGTGCGATTTGTACCTACGTGCTGATCGCTATCGTGAAAATGGAGCTGGGCATCAAAGCTTCGCTCTACAATTGTCTACAGATTTTGTCGGTGTCGGTTTTTGAAAAAACCCAGGTTTCATGCGCCTTTCAGGGCGACGAGCTGCAAATTGAAGCCTTAGACCCCGCTAAGCAATTGATTTTGTTCGACTTTTGACCGGACGGCAGTGACTTCATTTATGAAATAGAAATAAAATAAGGTATCAATCAGACTGCAGCCCTCTAAAAACATGCGAGAGCCGCTACGCAATACACAACGAGCACTTCGCCCTCTGGGGCTGGCTGGTTTGCTCAAGAGGGCGATTGAGCGCTCCAGTAGGTGTAAATCGATTAAATATTGGCCGCAACCTGTGTACCCCACTGATCTGCTTATACGGAGTGCTACGGTAAAGAGAGTAAACAGGAAGTGATGCAAGTCAACCAACCAAGCAAGCGGTGATGGAGCAATGGTTAGGCTGACAAATCTGGAGAAAGGCGCGGTGAAAAACTGACGATTTCTACCCACCCAGTTGCGTGTTCTTGCAAAAATTTTTGCAGCGAAAATTCCTCCGTCGCCGCAATTTGACCAAGGTGGAGCAGGCATCTTCAAGGCCCAAACCGCAACGCGACCAAGGAAGAATAGAAAGTCTACCCCGCTCACCCTCCCGCCATGGCTCGCAGCACAAAGGCGTTGGCTGCGTTAGACGCTTCATATTGCACCCAATGCCCGGCTTGGGGCACGAACGCGCTGCGTTGCAGTGGCAGCCCAGCCGCTTGCACGGCTTGTAGCACGGTGTGCGGCGTGCACGTTACGTCGTGCTCGCCCCACATGGCGCTCAGCTGCATGGCTGGGTTGACACGCTGCCCAGTGGCCAAGGCCTCCAGCAAACCGCCGGCCAGAGAAATCTTTTTGCTGTGAAAGCGGGTGCTGATACACGCGGCGGTGTGCAGCTCTAGTGCCTGCTCATCCACCGAGGAGAGGTGCTCCAGCATGTGCATCAGCAAGTTATGCCGCATGGTGCTCACCAAGGCCACGTCGTCTTTGGCGAGCGCGGCATTTCGCCAGTCTTGGAGGGCTCCTTTGGGGCGGCGGGGGCTGCCGTGGCCGGCGGGCCCGAGCAGGGCAAGATGGGTGACGTGCGGACGCTGGGCGGCGATGTGTGCCGCCACCAGGCCGCCAAAAGAGAACCCTGCCAGGCGAACGGGGGTGTCCGCGCCCAGCAATTGGTCTAGCGCAGCGCGGGTGGTGTTCACCAAGGAGGGCATCGTGGGCTCGGGCGGGGTGTCCGAGTCGCCGTAGCCTGGCAGATCGGGCACCAACACGCGGTAGTGGTTGGCCAGCGGCGCGATGTTGCGCGCCCAGTGCTGCCAGGAGCCGTGGCCGCCGTGCAATAGCACCAGGGGCTGGCTCGCATCGCCGGTGCTGGCGCCCAGCGCATGCCAGACCATCTGGGTAGAGCCGATGGAAGTAGTGAGGCGCTGCATGGTCATGAAGCGGCCAGCACCATCACCGCGTCAGCCGCCTTCACGCCTTGGCCTGCGGGCAACACAAACAGCGGATTGATCTCGGCGGTGACGAGCCGCTCGCCCAACTGCTCCACCATCTGCGAGAAGGCCACGATGGCATCGAGCAAGGCGTCCACATCGGCCAGCGGGCGGCCCCGGTAGCCGTTCAGCAGGGGCCAGGTTTTCAGGCTGTGCAGCATGGCGCGTGCGCTGGCACGGTCCACCGGGCACATGCGCAGCGCGGTGTCTTCCAAAAGCTCGGCTGCCGTGCCGCCCATGCCCAGCAAAATTGCGCTGCCTAACGGGTCACGGTGCATGCCCAGAATCATCTCGGCGGCGCCTGTGACCATTTCTTGCACCAAAAACTGCTCGCAAGCTGCGCCCGTGTGTGCCTCTACCTGCGTGCGCATGTGGTTCAAACGTGCGCCGATCTGGTCGGGTGTCAAGTCGACTGCCACACCGCCTACGTCGCTCTTGTGGGTGATGCTGTTGGAGAGTATTTTGAGCACCAGCTTGCCTGCGCCGTTGTTCGCGCCGTCTTGCATCACCAGCGTGTGCGCGGCTTGTTGCGCCTCGTCCGCCGTGCGGGCTACGCTCTCGCGGGTGCACGCAATGCCGTATTGGGCAAAGATTTTTTTAGCCTCGTACTCATTCAACGAGCCGGTGAGCTGCGCGGGAGTGTGGATGGGCGCAGCAGTGCGCGTGCTTTGCAAGGTTGTAGGGCTCTGGGTGGGTGCCTTCATCACTTGGGCTTGCTGCTGCATCCCCAAGAGCGCCTGCGCACAACTCTCTGGCGCTGAAAAGGCAGGCACGCCGAGCGAGGAGAGCACAGCGGCTGCCTCGGGCGCGTGCGGGCTGACATAAGCCAGCACGGGTTTGTCGGCATGCTCGGGCACGCCCAGCAAAGCCGCTGCAATGGCATCGGCCATCAGGCTGGGCTGGGCCACGCCAGACGAGCCCACAATCACAATGAGCGCATCGTAGCTGGGGCTGGCCAGCAGGGCCGCCACTGCGCCGCGCAGCACGGCGGGTTGCAGGCCTGCCAAGGTGACATCGATCGGGTTTTTGTCAAACACCGCGTGGTCGCCGCTTTGCGTGGCGCGCAGTTTGGCTACTGTGGCTGCATCGGGTGCGGGCGTTTCAAAGCCTGCCAGGCCCAAGCTGTCAGACACCAGCGTGCCTGCGCCGCCAGTGGATGTGAGAATCGCCACGCGCTGGCCGGCCAGCTTTTTGCCGGTAGACAAGGCCAGCGGGATGTCCAGCAAGTCGCTGAAGTATTGCGCCCGGATCACGCCGCAGGCCGCAAACAGCGCGTCGTACATGCGGTCTGAACCCGCCATGGCACCGGTGTGCGACACGGCCGCTTGCGCGCCAGCTTCGGAGCGGCCAATCTTGAAGGCGACGATGGGTTTGTCTGCTGCGGCAGCCTTGCGGCAGGCGGCTTTAAAGCGCTCCGCGTTGCGCACGGTTTCGATATAGAGCACGATCACGCGGGTGGCCGGGTCG
>JANMTF010000109.1:0-9063 GCA_031390175.1 Polaromonas sp. | reverse complement strand
GGCCTTCCAGCTTGGGCAGGCTCTCGATGACGATGCTGTCGGCCAAATCGGTCTTGATGCGCATCAGCAAGTCCATGCCAATCTCTTGGTGCGTGATCTCGCGGCCGCGAAAGCGCAGGGTGATCTTGCACTTGTCGCCGTCGTCCAAAAAGCGGCGGATATTGCGCATTTTGATGTTGTAGTCGCCGTCATCCGTACCGGGGCGGAACTTGATCTCTTTGATCTCTATGACGGTTTGCTTGAGCTTGGCCTCGTGCTCGCGCTTTTGCTCCTGGTATTTGAACTTGCCGTAGTCCATGATGCGCACCACGGGCGGCGTGGCGGTGGCTACGGTCTCAATCACATCCAAATCCAGCTCTGACGCTTGGCGCAGGGCCTCGTTCAAAGTCATCACGCCTAGGGGCTCATTATCCGGACCGGTGACCCGAACTTCGGGTGCCATGATTTCACGGTTGAGGCGGTGTTTACGCTCTTCACGGTGATAACGTGATGGGCGCGGGGGGCGCGGCGGGCGAGGAGCCAATGGCCGAAATGGTGCGGTAGCGATGGTTCAAATCCTTCTAAATAACTATTAAAGCATAGTTGCTTTGCAGCTACTTATTAGATAGCTGCTTGCGCACGGTTTACTTGGGCTGGCAGATGAAAAGCAGGTCAAAAAGACTCGCTTTCAAATTTGCTTTTCTGCGTATGGGTTAGGCTTTGGAGGCAATGTCGGCGGTAAGCTTTGCAATAAAGTCATCTACCGGCATTACGCCAAGGTCTACATTACCCCGGGCGCGCACTGCGACACTACCAGCTTCCTTCTCTTTATCACCCATAACGAGGATAAACGGCAGCTTCTGCATCGAATGCTCCCGTATTTTAAGGTTAATTTTCTCATTGCGCAAATCAGTGGCTACCCTAAACCCCTGGTTTCGCAGCTTTTTTGCCACTTGCGCTACGTATTCGGCCTGCGCATCGGTGATTCCACACACCACTACTTGCACCGGAGCCAGCCACGTAGGCAGCGCGCCCGCGTGCTGCTCGATCAAAATACCGATAAAACGCTCCAGGCTGCCCACAATCGCGCGGTGCAGCATCACAGGGCGCTGTCTAGAGCCGTCAGCGGCTACGTATTCGGCATCCAAGCGCTCGGGCATGGAGAAATCCACCTGCATGGTGCCGCACTGCCACTGGCGGCCAATCGCGTCTTTCAGGGTGTACTCGATCTTCGGGCCGTAGAAAGCGCCGTCACCAGGCGAGATTTCATACTGGCAGCCGCTGCGCTTGAGCGATTCGATCAGCGCGGCTTCGGCTTTGTCCCAGCTTTCGTCACTGCCAATGCGCGCCTCGGGCCGCGTGGCCACTTTGTAGATGATGTTTTTAAAACCAAAGTCGGTGTAGACCTTTTGCAGCAGCTCGGTGTACTGCACGCATTCGTCCAAAATCATGTCTTCGGTACAAAAGATGTGCCCGTCGTCCTGGGTAAAGCCGCGCACGCGCATGATGCCGTGCAGCCCGCCCGTGGGCTCGTTGCGGTGGCATTGGCCAAACTCGCCGTAGCGCAGTGGCAGGTCGCGGTAACTTTTAATGCCTTGCTTGAAGATGAGGATGTGGCCGGGGCAGTTCATCGGTTTGAGGGCATATTCGCGCTTTTCGCTCTCGGTAGTGAACATGTTGTCGCGGTATTTGTCCCAGTGGCCGGTTTTCTCCCACAGGCTTTTGTCGATGATCTGCGGGCCTTTGACTTCCAGGTAGCCGTTGTCCTGGTAGACGCGGCGCATGTACTGCTCCACCTGCTGCCACACCGTCCAGCCCTTGGGGTGCCAAAACACGGTGCCGGGCGAATGCTCGTCGATATGGAACAAATCGAGCTCGCGGCCCAGCTTGCGGTGGTCGCGCTTCTCCGCCTCTTCCAGCATGGTCAGGTGCTGTTGCAGCTCGTCTTTGGTGGCCCAGGCCGTGCCATACACGCGTTGCAGCATTTCGTTGCGGTGGTCGCCGCGCCAGTAGGCTCCGGCCAGCTTCATGAGCTTGAAGTGTTTGAGCTTGCCAGTGCTAGGCACATGCGGGCCACGGCACAGGTCTTCAAACGCGCCTTCACGGTACAGGCTGACGTCTTCGCCCGCAGGAATAGCGCCGATGATCTCGGCTTTGTAGTGCTCGCCCATGCCTTTGAAATACGCTACCGCCTCGTCGCGTGGCAACACGCGGCGCGTGACGGGCTCGTCCTTATTGGCCAGCTCGGTCATCTTCTTTTCGATGGTGGCCAAGTCCTCTGGCGTGAACGGGCGCTTGTACGAGAAGTCGTAGAAAAAGCCGTTTTCAATCACCGGGCCGATGGTGACTTGCGCGTCTGGGAACAGCTCTTTCACAGCATAGGCCAAGAGGTGGGCCGTGGAATGGCGAATCACATCCAGGCCATCGGCATCTTTGGCGGTGATGATCGACAGCGCCGCGTTGCTGGCCATGCTGTAGCTGGTGTCGACCACCTTAGCCGAACCCTCGGGTTCGCTCATCAACCGTACCTTGCCAGCCAATGCCGCCTTGGCCAGGCCTGCGCCAATAGACATTGCTACCTCAGCCACCGTCACCGGGCCGGGATAGTCACGCTGAGAGCCGTCGGGAAGTGTAATTTGAACCATGGTAGATCTCTGAAGGTATGAATTTGGGAGTGTGCCGTAGCCAACGCTGCGGCGGTAAAAATGCAAAAACGCGGCCCAAGACCGCGTTTTACTTTGTAAAGGGTAGCTGCTTGCGCAAGTCTACACGCGGACTCCTGCCGTTTTCGGCATATAAAGTGTCGTCGTAGTTCGCGGTGTCATAACCAGCTTGCCTTTCTCATTCTTACGGTGCTGCGCCAGTGCGCTATGAAGGCTGTTATTTTAACCCCATAACTCTAGCGACAGCCACAGCTGCAAATACCATTTTGCAGCGCCCAATGCACTCACCGCATGCACTATCATCGATAGCGTAAAACTTACTTTTTGGAGACCATCATGCACGCTTGGCTATGTGAAAACCCCACCGGTATCGACGCCCTGACCTGGAAAGAGCTGCCCACCCCCGTGCCCGCTGCGGGCCAGGTGCTGATAGAGATCAAGGCTGCCAGCCTGAACTTTCCCGATATTTTGATTGTGCAAAACAAGTACCAGATGAAGCCCGCCCTGCCCTTTGTGCCAGGCTCGGAGTACGCAGGCATTGTGCAGGCGGTGGGCGAAGGCGTCACGCACCTCAAGGTGGGCCAGTCGGTGGCATGCCTGTCTGGCACCGGCGGTTTTGGCACCCACACCTTGGCACCGGCCGCGCTGTGCATGCCGCTGCCACCCGGTTTTGGCCATGTCGATGCGGCGGCTTTCATCATGATCTACGCGACCTCGCACCACGCCTTGGTAGACCGCGCCCAGCTCAAAGCTGGGGAAATTGTATTGATTCTGGGCGCTGGGGGCGGCGTGGGCACAGCGGCCATCCAGATTGCCAAGGCCATGGGTGCCAAGGTGATAGCCGCCGCCTCGACCAACGAAAAATGCGCGCTGTGCAAGTCGATTGGTGCAGATGCCACCATCAATTACAGCCAAGGCAATCTGCGCGACGCCATCAAAGCCGCCACTGAGGCCTTGGGCGGCAAAGGTGGCCCGGACGTGATTTATGACCCCGTGGGCGGCGAGATGGCCGAGCCCGCCTTCCGCTCGATTGGCTGGCGTGGCCGTTACTTGGTGGTGGGCTTTGCCAATGGGCCTATTCCGGCGCTGCCGTTTAACCTGGCGCTGCTCAAAGGCGCGTCTATCGTGGGCGTGTTTTGGGGTGACTTTGCCAAGCGCGAACCTAAAGCCAATGCGGCCATGATGGCCGAGCTGGCGCAGTGGTACGGCGCAGGCAAGGTCAAACCGGTGATTGACCGCACCATGCCCATGAGCGAACTGAAAGCCGCCTATGCGCACATGGGTTCGCGTGGGGTGATCGGCAAGCTGGTGATGGTGAACTAAGCTGTAGGCAGTGGCTCGCCGACTGGCTGGGTCCGCTCAAGGTGCATCCATTGACCAGGCCGGCGGCGCACTTACCCTTGTTTTGTACTGGATCAGGCCGGCGGTGCGCTGGTCTGCATGGCTGGGCCGCAAAGGGATTGGGCAAGTCTTGTACGGGATCAGGTCGGCGGTGCGCTGGTCTGCATGGCTGGGCCGCAAAGGGATTGGGCAAGTCTTGTACGGGATCAGGTCGGCGGTGCGCTCAGCTCCGCGGCTGTCCCCCGGGGCGGCCTAGGGCCGCCGCCTCCTCCTTTATGCCGCTGCGCTGAGCGCACCACCGACCTGATCTTGGAGACTTGGTGGGTGCTCCACCGTAAGAGCTCCCTCATGCCGCTGCGCTGAGCGCACCACCGACCTGATCTTGGAGACCTCGCGGGTGCTCCACCGTAAGAGCTCCCTCATGCCGCTACGTTGAAGTAGCACGGCCGACCTGATCGGTTCAGCTCTGTGGTGCTTCTGGGGCTTTCATCAAAAAAGCATGGCTGGCGGCAATTCCAGAAAGCTCGGTACCGCGTCGGCGTTTTACTAATTCTGTAAATACGCATGGTTTTTCACAAAATATCTAAAAAAAAACTTACTTTCGGCAAATAAGTCACTAATTAATGCGTAAATTTAGAGAGGTACATGAATTCGCATAATTTAAGGGTTTTCAAAAGGCTGCCAGCGGCATGCAGAGGCAGAAAAAACCTCAAAATCGGCTGTTTGGAGCCGTTTTTAAGATAGCAATAGGCCTGCAGCCCTTTAGAATGATGCGGGAGCAGCTACTGTATGTGTAGCGCGTTGATTTGGGTATGCAGGCGCGCGCAGGGGCATCCGGGCGTGTTCGGCCATGTTCGGGCGCATACGGGCGGTCAGAACTGCCTGTGCGCTGCCCAGCAGTTCGCGCGCTGGGGGGGGCAGATATGACGCGCCGGAGACTACGCAAAAGGGGTCAGAGCAAAATTTCGTTGTGGCGTTGCGCGCTCCGAACCGAGGGTCGTCCTGAATTTTGATCTGACCCCATTTGCTTCCTTCTAACCCCATTTGCTCTCTAACCCCATTTGCTCTCCAACCCTATTTGCTTGACCCCATCGACTTCTGCGCCAGATCCGCCCACTACAAATGACATAGCCCCTGAAAAATTACGCGTATTTGGCGAGTTGGCATGCCTTTGCCATCGTACATAGCGTCTTAGCGCTCCCGTCGGTTCTGCTTTTTGCCCGCTATGCTTTTTCGACCACCGGCTCAGACGCACGACCAAGCTGGAACGATCTGGTAGGCGGTGCTACTTCAGAGTAGCGGCATGAAGGAACTCTTACGGTGGAGCACCCGCCACATCTCCAAGACCAGGTCGGTGGCGCACTTAGCGCAGCGGCACTAGCAGGGGGAGGAGGCGGCCCTAGGCCGGCCCGGAGGACAGCCGCGGAGCTAAGTGCGCCGCCGACCTGGTCCCGTACAAAACAACGGTAAGTGCGCCGCCGACCTGGTCCCGCACAAAACCCAAGCCTATGCGAACTGATGCACCTTGAACGGGTGCTAACACCCAGCGAACCTTAAAAACCCAGAAACAGGTTTTCTCCAGAACTTTTTTTAAGATGGCAATCAGGTCTACAGACCCATAAAACACAGCGGAATAAGCCACTACTTTGATAGTAGCTACCTTCCGTGAAGAACTATGACTCAGCCTGCGCCGCGCGCCGCACCGTCGCGCTGGCCTTCTCAGCCACCTCTGCCGCTGGCAGGGTTTTCAGCCGATGGTCGCTCCACACTTGGCGCCACAGCCTTGCACCGGGCTGGCCGTGGCGCAGGCCTAGCATGTGGCGGGCTATGCTGTACCAGGGGGTGCCCTTAGTCGCAGCTTCGCGCTGCATGTACTGCACCATCTGCGCCTCTACGCTGTCCCGTGTGATGCCTTCGCGCGAAACCGTGTCGCCATAAAACTGCGCGTCCCATGCGCTAAGCCACCACGGGTTGTGGTAGGCCTCGCGGCCCACCATCACGCCGTCTATGTGGGGCAGCTCATGGGCTACCTGTTCGGGGGTGTTGATACCGCCGTTCAGGGCAATCACCAAGTGCGGAAACTCTTTTTTCAGCCGGTGTACCAGCTCGTAGCGCAGCGGGGGTACCTCGCGGTTTTGCTTAGGGCTTAGGCCTTGCAGCCAGGCGTTGCGGGCGTGCACGACGAACACTTCACAGCCTGCGTCGGCTATGGTGCCGACAAAATCGCGCACAAACTCGTAGCTCTCGGTTTTGTCAATGCCAATGCGGTGCTTGACCGTCACCGGGATGCTCACCACGTCTTGCATGGCTTTCACGCAGTCGGCTACCAGTTGCGGTTCGGCCATCAGACAGGCGCCAAAGGCACCGCGCTGCACCCGCTCGCTGGGGCAGCCGCAGTTCAGGTTGATCTCGTCGTAGCCCCACTCTTGGCCCAGTTTGGCGGCATGGGCCAGGTCGGCTGGTTCGCTGCCGCCCAGTTGCAAGGCCACGGGGTGTTCTTCGGCATTAAAGTCCAAGTGGCGCGGCACATCGCCGTGCAATAGCGCGCCGGTGGTCACCATCTCGGTGTACAGCAGGGTGTTTTTACTCAGCAGGCGGTGAAAGTAGCGGCAATGGCGGTCGGTCCAGTCCATCATGGGGGCAACGGACAGCTTCCAGCGGTGGGTGTATTTCGGGTCGGTCAACAAAGGCATGGGGGGATTATCCCAGCCTATCCACTACACTCGCCCCAACCCATCGATTGACACTGATCCTATGCACCCTCTTTTCAAAACACTCGTTTGCAGCCTGGCCTTGCTGGCCTCTGGGCACAGCTTTGCCATGTACCGCTGCGGCAAGGTGTTCCAGGATCGGCCCTGCGACATCACCGATGCGCAAGCCGCTGCCGCCACCAGCGCCAGCGCCCGTGCGGCCGCCAAACCCGCAGCCGACAGCAGCGCCCACCTGCCAGCTGGCACTGTGTCCCCCTTTGCCATGGCCTGCTCGCGGGTGGGTAAAAGCTCTTTGGACATTATCTGGAAGCGAGAGGCTGGCGCCCTGCGTGAGGCGCAGTACGCCAATGCTGAGGGCAACCCGGAGCACAAAAACCTGGTCGATACCGTCTACGAGCAGCGCGGCACTGCACCGCAAATACGCGCCGCCATTGAAGCCGATTGCATTGGCGAGAAGCAGCGCGCAGCGGACGCCAATGCGGCCTTGGCGGCTGTGCACAAGAGCCAAGGCACAGCCACCACGCCTGCCCGTGCGGCTCCAACAACTGGCACCGCCCCCCTCACTGTAGCTGCCGCGCCAGCAGGCAGGGCCACCGATGGTGCTGCCCAATGTGCCCTTCTCAACAGCCAATTGGCCAGCGTGCAAGAGCGCGCTCGCAGAGGCGGCGGCGTAGCGGCCATGGAGCAGCTAGCCAACGAGCGCCGCGCCGTCGACAGCAAGGTCAGCGCGGCCAAGTGCTGATGCCTTATCCATGCCCGGCCAGTAACGTAGCGTCCCATCAGCCGTATGCGGCATCTTGGCCTGCCATCGAACCAGCGAGACGGGCGGGGATGCGAAAAAGTTAGGCTCTATGTGATTTGTAGTGGGCAGGTTCTGCGTGGCAGCACATGGTAGAAGCACATGGTAGAAGCACATGGTATGGGAGCAAATGGGGTCAGATCAAAATTCAGGACAACGCTCTGTTCGGAGCGCGCAACGCCCTAACGAAATTTTGCTCTGACCCCTTTTGCGTAGTTTCCGGCGCGCGTCCGGCTTCCCGTCCTCTGCGTGCGAAGAGCCCCTTGCAGCGTGCGAAGAATCCCTTGCATAGACCTCGCGGCTCGCGCTAGAGCGTGTGCCATGGGCATGCGCCCCGGTCTGCGGCCCCTTCGGGGGAGCATCTGCAGTACTCAGAATTTGGGTCAATGTGCAAACTCGCCTTCGGCTCAAACAAGCACTCATGCCTGATCCAAATTCTTACGTGCTTCGAGCCCGCAGCCCTGATTGGGGCGCATGCCCATGGCACACGCTCTGACGCGAGCACAGGTGTTTCGCAGGGCGGCAAGTCGCTACGACGGAGGCTACTTCTTTGTGGTGACTTTTGGGAAGTACGCATCATTGCATCGCTTCATAAAAAGTGAAAATACCGATTTTTTCGCCAACAAATTGATGATTGGCGTGCAATTTCACTGCCAAACCATCAAAAGAAGCCGTAAATTGTCCACGTGGTGGCCAGGTACACAAATTCGCATAATTTAGTGTACTTCGCAGGATCGCCAACGGCCTTTGCGCCGCGAAAAAGTGCTGGAAAACACGATTTTGAGGTCTTTTTAAGATACTAATCGCTCTGCAGCCCAATAGAATCATGCGGTAGCAGCTCCCGTATGTGTAGCGCACTGAAATGCCCTTGCAGGTGCCTACAGTGGCATTTGGGCGTTTGCGGGCACATACAGGCGGCCAGAACTGCCCGCCCGTCAGCCCGTCAGCCCGCCCGCCCAGCAGCCCAGCAGCCCGCCAGCCCAGCACGTCACAGTAGCCCGCAAACCCCCTACCCGCTCGCGCCAGAGCGTGTGCCATTGGTATGCGCCCCAATCAGGGCTGCGGGCTCGAAGCACGGAAAAATGGGGATCAGAAATTTAGTTGTTTGAGCCGAAGGCAAGTTTCTAAATTTCCCCCATTTTGAGTACTGCAGATGCTCCCCCGAAGGAGCCGCGGACCGGGGCGCATGCCCATGGCACACGCTCTGGCGCGAGCCGCGAGGTCCTTGCAAGAGACTCCTCGTGCGCAGAAGGGGGGACTGAGTCAAGCGCCGGAAACTACGCAAAAGGGGTCAGAGCAAATTTCGTTATGGCGTTGCGCGCTCCGACCAGAGGGTCGTCCTGAATTTTGATCTGACCCCATTTGCTTCTAAGCAGAATCTACCCACATCAAATCACATAGGGCCCAAAAGTTACGCATCACTGCGTCATCCGGTCGAACATAAAAATATGACTAATTTTTACCAAATCAGCCTTCAATACGATTAAAATTCGTGTACTATGTCACTAATTTATCCATAAATATGCTGAGGTACATAAATTAGCATAATTTAAGAGATTTTGAGCACCCC
>JANMTF010000101.1:0-19034 GCA_031390175.1 Polaromonas sp. | reverse complement strand
GACCCAATCTCGTTAAACCCCTTAATGGATTGAATCAGGACTAGCCGCCATGGATTTCGTAAGCACCCAAAACATCACCACCCAAGTGCTGGCTGTCATGGCCAAGACGCCTGACCCGCGCCTGCGCGAAATCACCAGCGCCTTGGTGACCCACCTGCACGCGTTCATCCGCCAGGTCAAGCCCACCGATGCCGAGTTTGAGGCGGCCTGCCATTTTGTGGTCGGCTTGGGCAAGGCCACGAGCGAGGTAAAAAACGAGGTGATCTTGGCCTCGGATATCTTGGGGGCTTCCACCCTCATCACCCTGCAAAACAACACCCAAAAGCATGGTGAAACCGACGCCGCTTTGCTCGGCCCCTTTTGGCGAGCCAATGCACCTGAGTACCCCTTGGGTGCCAACATAGCGCGCGGTGCAGAGGCCCAACTGCCGGGCCAGGCCCTCAGCGTCACCGGCACGGTGCGCAACAGCCGGGGCGAGGCGATGATGGATGCCGTGGTGGACGTGTGGCAGGCCTCGCCCTTGGGCATGTACGAAAACCAGGACAAAGAGCAGCCCGACATGAATCTGCGTGGGCGTTTTCGCACTGATGCACAGGGCAAATTCCACTTCAAGTCTGTGCGCCCCGCTGGCTACCCCGTGCCCACCGACGGGCCCTGCGGCGACCTCCTGCGCGCGCAAATCCGCCACCCGTTTCGCCCTGCGCATTTGCACTACATGGTATCCAAGCCGGGCTACAAAGTGCTGGTGACCCAGGTGTTTGCCGACGACGACGAGCGCTTGCATACCGACGTGACCTTCTCGGTCGTGGAGAGCCTGGTGGGCCGCTACCAGCAGCACCCGGATGCGGGCGGCCACTACACGCTGGACTACGACCTGGTGCTGCAAGACGGCGAGATGAAATTACCCAGCCCACCGATTCCCTGAAATCTTCCCGATCTTCCTATAAAAATTTTTCCGAAGATTTCCCTGATTGATTTGAAAGAAAACAATGAGTTTTGAAACCCAAGACAGACTGGACGGCAAAGTCGTCGTCATCACTGGTGGCAAGGGTGCCATTGGCATGGCCAGCGCCAAGCGCCTGGCCGCCCGCGGCGCGCGCATCGTGTCGCTCGACCGCAGCGGTAGCGACGCCGTGCAGGCACAACTCAACGCCCTGCCGGGTGCAGCCACCGCGCAGCACTTTACTGTCACGGCATCCATCACCGATGGGGCGTCCCTGGTGGCGGCTGCCGCAGTGGTGAAGGAGCGCGCAGGCCGCTGCGACATCCTCATCAATAGCGCAGGCCACACCAAGGCCGTTCCGCCGGGCGACTTGGAGGGGCTGAGCGACGCCTTGTTTGACGACATCATGCAAGCCAACTTGCGCGGCGTGTTCTCCACCATCCGCGCCTTTGCACCGATGCTCAAGGCCTCGGGCGATGGTTTGATCGTCAACGTCTCGTCCATCGCAGGCTTTACCGGCAATGGCAGCAACCTGGCCTACGTGGCCTCCAAGGCGGGCTTGGACGTGCTGACCAAATCTTTGGCCAAAGCGCTCGCGCCCCAGGTGCGCGTGCTGGCCGTGTCGCCCGGCGTGGTCGATTCCAGCTTTGTGCCCGGACGCGGCAGTGACTTCAACAGCAAAGCCGCCGCGACCATTCCACTGGGCCGCATCGGCGCGGTGGACGATATTGCCGCAGCCATAGAGGCCTGCGCCACCAGCCTGCGCTTTGCCACGGGCGCGCGCTTTGTGATCGACGGTGGAAGGAGCCTGTAGCATGTTCGAGCAAAAAACCCTCATCACCTGCGCGGTGACTGGCAACCTCACCAAGCCCGAGCAAACGCCGTACTTGCCCGTCACGCCCGAGCAGATCGCCAACGAATGCCTGGCCGCGCACGAGGCGGGCGCAGCAGCCGTGCACATCCATGTGCGCGACCCGAAAACCGGCAGACCGTCGATGGAGGTCGAGCTGTACCGCGATGTGGTCAGCCGCATCCGCGCTGCAACGCAAGACCTGATCATCAACCTGACCACTGGCCCCGGTGGCCGCTACGTGCCCAGCGAGGACGACCCCAAAATATTTGCACCCGGTACCACCTTGCTGCCGCCTGAGAAGCGTGTAGAACACATCGCCCTGATCAAGCCCGATGTCTGCTCGCTGGACCTGAACACCATGAACAGCGGGCCCGATGTGGTGATCAACACGCCACGTAATGTGCGCCGTATGGCCGCCGTGATGCGCGCAGCAGGCGTCAAGCCCGAGCTGGAAATTTTTGACTCGGGCGACCTGCATTTGGCGCGTGATTTGATCGCCGATGGCACACTGGATGGCCCTGGCATGTGGACTTTTGTGCTGGGCGTGAAATACGGCTTTGCCGCCACGCCAGAGACCCTGCTCTACGCCCGCAATTTGCTGCCTGCGGGGGCATTCTGGTCGGCCTTTGGCATTGGCCGCGCAGAGTTCCCTATCGTGGCGCAAAGCTGGCTGTTCGGCGGCCATGTGCGGGTGGGCATGGAAGACAATATTTACTTGGAAAAAGGCGTGCTGGCCAAGAGCAATGCGCAGCTGGTGGCCAAAGCCGCGGACATGGTGCGCCAGATGGGCGGCAGCATTGCCAGCGCCCTTGATGCGCGTGCCATGCTGAATTTACCGAAGAAATAAGCCATGGCATCACCACCCACTGCACTGCGTGTGCAGACCAAAGCCGCGGGCATTGACGCACTGGTGCTCACCCATGTGGCGCAGCCCCAACCTGTGTGCAGCGCCGACCAAGTGGTGGTCCAGGTACACGCGGCCGCCATCAACCCCAGCGACGTGAAAGCCACGCTGGGCATCATGCCGCACGCCGTGTTTCCGCGCACCCCGGGGCGCGACTTTGCGGGCGTGGTGGTGGCAGGCGCTGCCGCACACATTGGCAAAGAAATTTGGGGTTCGGGCGGCGACGTGGGTATCACCCGCGATGGCAGCCATGCCCGTTACTTGGTGTGGCCCGCTGCGGCCGTGCAGTTGCGTCCGCAGGCTATCAGCATGGACGAAGCCGGTGCGGTAGGCGTGCCGTTTGTCACCGCTTGTGAAGGCTTTCGACGCGCAGGCGGCGTGCAGCGGGGCCAGACCGTGGTGGTGTTTGGTGCCAACGGCAAGGTGGGCCAAGCGGCGGTGCAAATCGCCGCCCGCGCTGGAGCCAAGGTGATCGCTGTGCAGCGCCAAGATGCCCTGCAAGGCCACGCCTGCGCGCAGGTGGACGTGGTCAACGCCCAGCACACCGAGCCTGCCAGCCGCATCATGGAGTTGACCGCCGGGCGCGGCGCGGACATCGTTTTCAACACCGTGGACAGCATCTACTGGGAGGCAGCCCACGCAGTGATGGCCCACGGGGCCACGCAAATTTTCATCATCGCCACCAAGGGCAAAACGGTAGCGTTTGACGTGTTCAAGTTTTACCGAGGCATGCACAATTTTGTCGGCATTGACACCCTGGCGTTGGACTGCGTGCGCTCCAGCGAGCTGCTGGGCGAGCTGCGAGCAGGCTTTGAAGACGGCAGCTTGAAACCTTTCCCGGTGCTGGCCGCAGATGTGTTGCCCTTGGCAGATGCTCTGAACGGCTACCAGCGCGTGCTCGCTGGCGCAGCCGGGCGTATTGTCCTGCACCCTTAAGAAAAACTACCATGAACATCACCCGCTTCGACCAAGCCCCGCCCTACAAAGCGGCCAACCACTTTGACATGCACATGCTGCGCCTGCAAGGCCATGAGGCTGGGCCGTCCACCACGCTGTGGATGGGGGTGTCGCAACTTTTGCCCGGTGGCCACACCACCCTGGACGGCTCGCCGGTGGAGAAGCACTACGTGGTGCTGGAAGGCGAGCTCACCTTGGTCAGCGAGCTCAACGGCGTGCACACCGAAGCGGTGCTCCAGCGCCATGACTCGGCCTGCTTTGCGCCGGGAGAAAAACGCCAGTTGGTCAACCGCAGCAACCGCACCGCCATGGTGCTGCTGGCCATGCCGTACCCGCCAGCGGCATCCTCATCCGCGAGCGCCACTGTCGCGGCGGTCACCACCGCCACGGGCACTGGGTCATCGCCGGTGACCGCCACTGTATCTGTCAGTCAATCAATCTAGGAGATATTCATGCAAAGAGAATTTTTGAATCGCCGCACGCTGATCGCCGCTGCTGCCCTCGTGTCCGTCAGTCTGTCCGCCCACGCGCAAAGCGACTGGCCCAAACAAACCGTCAAACTGGTGGTGCCCTTCACCGCAGGCAGCGGCACCGACATCATCGCCCGCGCGGTGGCAGAAAAGCTCGGCCCCGCCTTGGGCCAAACCGTCGTCATCGAAAACAAGCCCGGCGCGGGCGGCACCATCGCGGCCAACCAGGTGGCCAAGTCGCCTGCCGACGGCTACACCCTGCTGGTGCACTCCTCCGGCCATGTGGTCAACCCCGCGCTGTACCCCAACTTGCCCTACGATACTTTGAAAGACCTGAGCGGCGTGACGGCCTTGGCCAGCTTGCCCAACATCATGGTGGTCTCGCCCGCCAAAGGCTACAAAGACGTGAAAGACCTGCTGGCCAAGGTCAAGGCCAAGCCCGACGGCTTTAACTACGCCTCGGCAGGCAACGGCTCGGCCACCCATATCAACGCCGAGAAATTCCGTGTGGCCGCTGGCATTACCGCCACCCACATCCCGTTTCGCGGCACGCCCGAGGCACTGACCGAGACCATCAGCGGTCGCATCGACTGGTTCTTCGCCCCCATCGTCTCGGCCCTGCCGCTGGTGAAAGATGGCAAGCTGCAATCTTTGGCGGTGGGCACCCCCAAGCGCTCGGACGATTTGCCCAATGTGCCCACCACAGCCGAGGCGGGCGTGCCCGGCTCGGAGTACACCTTCTGGGTCGGCATGCTGGCCCCGTCCGGCACGCCGCGTGCAGTGGTAGACAAGCTCAACGCCGAGGTGGTGAAGATTTTGAACAACAAAGAGTTCAAAATCAAGCTGGACAACATTGGTGCCGACCCGATGCCGATGACCCCTGGTGCGTTTGACACCTTTATCCGCAACGAGACCGAGGCGGTGGCCAAGCTGGTGCAGGCGGCTGGGATCAAGGCGAACTGATCTTTGGTCGGTCTCTGGGTGTTTGTGCACGCAGGCGGTCTACACACCCGGGTGGTTTGTAGGCCCAGGCGCTTGGTGTGTACAGCTACGCGGCTGTCCCCCGTGTCGGCCTATGGCCGAGCACTCCTCCTTTATGCCGCTACGCCGTCCAAGCCAAGCGCCTGGGCGGTCGAGTGTGGTGGGTTCGTGCAGGTGCAATACACGAAGCCATGGAGGGTTGGTGTCTGCACTGGCGATCGAGCACCCACCCCTTCGGCAAAATCGTGGGTGAATTCGCGCCGGAGCACCCACCAAGCTGGCAAGATCAGGTCGACGGTGCACTTAGCGCAGCGGCATAAAGGAGGAGTCGCCGGCCCTAGGCCGGCACGGGGGACAGCCGCGGAGCTAAGTGCACCGTCGGCCTGATCCCGCACAAAACCAAGCACCAGCAGCCCCGCACAAAACCAAGCACCAGCAGCCCTGCACAAAACCAAGCACCAGCAGCCCCGTACAAAACCAACCCGTACAAAAGCAGCTACAAAGTATGGCTACGATCCCCGTCGCTAAAGCCCATCGGCTCAAAATCCACTCCCTTGCCAAAGCCGATCACTTTGAACAACTCGCCCATTTCATGCTCTGTAGCCAATTTGGCCGTTAGCCCTCTATTCAATTGCGGGAGCAGCTCCATTTTTTGTAGCAATCCGCAGTTCATCAAAAACCGCGCCTGGTTGCAGTAGCCCAGCACGTCCAGCCCCGCGTCTTGCCCGGCCAGGGCTATTGCCGTGAAGTTGACATGCGCGGTGATGTCTTTCAGGCCCACTTTGTCCAGCGGATCCGGGTCCGCCATATGCTGGTAATGGCACATCAAAGTGCCCATGTGGCGCTGCGGGTGGTAGTACTCACTCTCGGGAAATCCATAGTCGATAAAGAAGGCCGCACCGCGCACCAGATGCGCTGCAATAGTGCGGACAAAGGCCTCGGCCTGCGGGTGGATCTCGGTCAGGTAGTCGTGGCTGCCTGCAATGTCAAAGGAGGGGCGCAACGCCGTGGGGCGGTCTTGCCAGGCAAAAGTGATGCCGCTGGGATCGTTGCTGGCTCGGGGGTGGGCAGCGCTCTGGTCACCAGCGGATGCCTCGCGGCTGCTCAGCTTGTCCGTGGCTGCTGCGCCATCGGGTTTGGTAAGCGCCACCACGCCGCGCTCATGCCACACCCCTTGCTTGCGTGCCAAGAGTTTGACCGGCATCGCATCCAGCACTTCGTTGCCCACGATCACGCCTTCGATCTGCTCAGGCAAAGCGTCCAGCCATTGCACCAAGCTGCCAAGGTGGGCCAGTTTTTCCTGCTGCCGCGAGCGCAGGCTGGCGGACACTTCTATGATGAAATAGTGCTCTAGCCCCATAAATAATTGCGGGAGCAGCTCACATATTTGTAGTGCCATGGCACCCGTACCCGCGCCAAACTCATAGACACAACGGGTGTCACTGGCTTGCAAGGCCTGCGCTACCTGTTCGCCTACGCAGGCACCAAATACTGGCGATATCTCGGGTGCGGTGATAAAGTCACTGCCCGAGCTGGGCAGTGCGCCAAACTTTTGCGAGCCGTGGGCGTAATAGCCTAAGCCCGGGCTGTACAGCGCGGCATGCATAAAGGCGTCAAATGGCAGCCAGCCACCCGCATGGGCAATGACCTGGTGAATTTGTGCACACAGCGCGTCCGATACACTAAGCGGTGAAGATTCCATCCCTGTATTGTCTGTGATCCCATGACTGCATCCGCCTCTCCCGTTGTACTCGTCACCGGCGCTGCCAAGCGACTGGGCCGAGAGATCGCGCTGGCGCTGGCGCGCTCGGGCTGGCGCGTGGCGGTGCACTACCGGGGGTCAGAGCAAGACGCTGTGAAAACCGTGGCAGATTGCGATGCGTTGACGGCTGCAAACGCCCATTTCCAGGCTGATTTAAACGACGAGGCGGCCACCCGCGCGCTGGTGCCCCAAGTGGTAGCGCGCATGGGCCAGCTTGACGCAGTGGTCAACAGCGCGGCTTTGTTTGAGCATGATGCGCCTGCCACCTTTAGCTACGCCCTGCTGGAGCAGCACCTCAGGGCCAATACGGCCGCCCCTATTTTGCTGGCCCAGGCGCTGCACAGCCATGTGCAAGAGCGCAGTGCCACGGGCGCAGTGGTCAACTTGCTCGACCAAAAGCTGTGGAACCCCAACCCCGATTTTTTGAGCTACACCCTGTCTAAAGCGGCGCTGGAGGCGGCCAACACCCTGCTGGCCATGGCCTTGGCCCCGCAGGTGCGTGTCGTGGGCGTAGCCCCGGGCCTCACCCTTACCAGCCATATGCTGGCAGACGATAAATTCAAGGCTTTGCATGCTTTAAGCCCTTTGGGCCGCAGCTCGACGGTGCAAGATGTATGCAGTACGGTATTATTCGCCCTGCAAAACCAATCCATCACCGGCACGACCCTGCTGGTCGATGGCGGCCAACATTTAATGAAGTTTGAACGCGATTTTTCGCTCATGTAAGCATGCCCACCTCTAAAGGCACCCAAATTCTCACCCTCACCGGCCTGCGCTTTGAGGCTAATTTAGGCATTCTTGAACAAGAAATAGCCAAGTCCCAGCCGATACAGGTTGACGCGGAGTTGAACCTGGGCACCCAGCCTTTGCTGCCCAGCGACGATGGTATCAACCATGTGCTGGACTACCGCAAAGTGCGCCAGATCATCATCGACGAATGCACCGAGCGCCACATCAACCTGCTGGAGAGCTTGATAGGCAAAGTCAGCATCCGCCTGATGCACCTGCCCGGTGTGCTGGGGGTGCGCGTGAAAATTGCCAAGCTGGAGATTTTTGACGACTGCGAAGTGGCCATTCGCGTAGAGACGGGGCAGTGGTGAGCCGTACTGATTCCAAGCCATTTTTAGCTACTGAGCCCAACTCGCTGTCGGGTCTGGTTGAAGCCAAACCCGCACAAGCCCGGCTAGGTCAGATGTTGGTGTGCAGCCACGCACGTGGCGATCCTGCCGAGAAGTACCTCAAAATGCTGCACGACGTGTGCGCGGCCAATAACCGTAACCGTGGCCTGACGGGCGTACTGCTGTACGGCAGCGGGGTGTTTGTGCACTGGCTGGAGGGCGTGAACGAGTATCTGGACGAGGCCTGGGTGGCCATTGCCAAGGATAATCGGCATGAAAAAATATCTGTGTTGTGGCACAGTGCTGACGCCCCCGAGCGACTGTTTGGCGACTGGACCATGGGCCTGCGCAGCCCGATGGTGGCGCGCGATTTGCTGGAGATGCTGCAATGCACCCACGACCTGCACACTCCCAAGGCCTTGCTGCGGGCCAACTGCTATGAAGCGTTTATCGACGCTCTGGACCTGCTCAAGCGGGTGTGCGCTGCAGACGCAGAAGCAGGCGATGCGCATTTGTCCGTGATATCACCAGCGGTCAAGCACAAGATGCTGCGACCGGTGCGCAAAGTGCTAACAGCCATGGAGAAAGCCGAATTTGTGCCTTACGCGGCACAGGCGAAAACCACCCCTAGAGACATATTCAAGTTCTCCGAGCTGAGCTCCCTGGAGGGCGAGGCATCATCGATTCTCAGGCACTCGGTGCCTGTGGAGCAGGCAGCATTGTTTGACATGGCTGCCGAGGGCATGGACGACCTGCTCACCATGCTTGACATGCCGCTGCGATTGGCCCTGGGCAGAGACCTGTGGAGCAGGCGCAAAGTGCTCTCCGATCGGCCCTTACACTGGACTTATGACGGCAAGCTGGTAGCGGTGTTTGATCACAAAACCTGGCGTGTAGGTTTGCACCCCGAGCTGACCTCGGTGTCCTACGAGCAAGCTGTTTTGACCGAGCGCCTGCGTAGCGCCAACGACATACCCATGCAGTTTCGCATTACCACCACCTACGCACTGTTTTGGGATTACGCGCGCTCAGACCATACGCCAGACGTCAAGCTGCCCTCGCGTTATTTATCGCGCCGCATTCGCCTGCGCCGCAAGCCGCCCGTCCCCGAGATGATGCTGCAACCGGGCCAGCAGCAGCTGCTGGGTATGCTGGCCAAGGGCCCGGAACGCTTGGTAGATTTAGCCCAATCTCTAGGCCTGATGCCAGAGGCCATGATCGGCCTGCTTAAACCGTTTTATGCGGCGCGCTGTATCGAGGCGGTGGTGGACAGTTAGCCACTATGTTAGCGCAGGCATACCAGCCAGAAAAAAACACCAAGCTCAAGACTTTGCGGTATCCAAACGCGCCGACTCTTCTACAGCCAAGTCCCATAGCTGCGTCAGGCTCACCAGGTCAGACTCTGGCTGAGATTCTTTAGGCGAGCGCAGGCGCACATAGCGTATGGACTTGCGAGACCAACCGTTGGCATCGTGCAGCTTTTTGCGCAAGCTGGCATCAAGCTGCTGCCATGTGCCTGCAAAACTGGTCTTGCTGCTGGCCACTACGCGAAAGCGCAGGGTGGTTCCGTCAGATGCGTTGACATCGGCCATGCGGCCAAGCGCTATCAAGCGGGCCAGGCGCTGGGCCAGCGCGTCATTTAAAGCCATGCTGGGCATGAACATAGCGAACAACTGGGGTTTGATCTGGGCGATAGTGTCTTGCTCGCGCGCCACGGTGCGCAAGGCGCGCGCCGTACGCTGGGTGTCGTTGGTATCGGTGAGCGTCGCCTGCGACGCATCGTGCTGCACCAGTACATAGACGACGACCAAATCTTGCCACTGATCTTGCGCTTTTTGCCACAAGGCCTCCAATGTTGCGGTAAACAGATGAGGTGCTACGTACCCTGTGGCGGGGTCGATATTGGCCAAAGTGGCTTTACGCACTTGCTGGGTATGCAGCGTCTTGGCGTGCAAATGCAGCGCGATGAGCAGCAGGGGCATTTCAAACAGCAGCGCATACAAAGGGGCGTGGTAGGGGAGCCATGGCAGTGCATACCAGCCAAAGCCATCCACGAAGGTGAATGCGATCACCAACAAGAATGGGACATAGGCCGCCAGCCAGAGCCAGGCCACCATACTGCGCTGGCGTAGCGCGGCCAGCGCACTGGCCACCATCAGTGCCACGCTGGTCAGCGCGACAAGAAGAAACAAGATGGTCTGCACGATGATGATATTGAAGACGGCGTAGGCGACTATGGCCAAGCAACCCGTCAGCACCACCGCAGGTATGGTTTTGTACAGCCCAGGCGAGGTGTGCGGAGACAAAAACACAGCGCGGCAAAACAGCAATTGCACCAGCATGGCCGCCATGAAGCACAGCGTGATGGATTCTTCAGGCCACCAGGTGGCTGTAGGCCACAGTGCATAACTGCCAATGCCCAGATAGCTGGCAAAGAGCACTGCATTGATAGCCACGTACAGGGCATACCACGCGTAGGCTGCGTGACGGTACACCAGTGCCAAAACGCAGCTGAGCAGCCACATCAATGCCATAAAACCTAGCATCACTGCGGCAATAGTCCATGTTTGCTGCATGTTTTGCTGGGCAACTTCGCTGGGCAGCAACTGCACGGCAAAGTGCAGCGGTATCAGGTTAAACACCCGCACATAAAAGTCGTGTTCGCCCACGCTTAAAGCGGGTAAATGAAACTGCGGATTCAGGCTGCGTTGGGGCCATTGGGTGTGGGCTATCCAGTCGCCTGCGGCTTGCACATGCCAGCCCCCATGGGGGGTGCGCGCATAAAACTCTACGCGGTCAATAAACGGTTTGTCCAGGGCCAAAGTCCAAGCGGTAGCCGAGGTGGGGCTATCTGCGCGCACGCGAAAATGCAGCCACAGGGGCTGCTCCCAGCTCACCCCATGCGTGGCATCGGGGTTAAATGGCGTAAATTTGCCAGCAGTACCTGCTGCAACTTGGGCTACGGTGGCACTGGCGGGCACATTGCCCAAGACCAGCAGGGGTATGGGGGGGCTGTTTTTTTGCTGCGGTGATAAAACCAGCGTTAAGGGCTGCTGAGCGGCTATTGCATGCACCGCCCCCACCACTGCGAGCCATAAAATGACTGCATATTTAAGCTGCCAACACAATGATCGCATACGCTAGCGCTTGATGGGTAAAAAAACTAACATTGAGGCATTGTATCCAGCGGAAAAATATAGGCAACGCGAAAGTGCGAAAATACGACATATGAATGCCCCTACCGAACCCCAAGCTTGGCTAGACGCCGCTACGCCCCTGGCCACCCTGCCTGACAAGCCGATGGCCCCGCGCACCAGCGTAGACCACCACAAACTGGAAAAGCGCTTGTGCCGCGAGGTAGGCAAAGCCATTGTGGACTACAACATGATTGAGCAGGGCGACAAAGTGATGGTGTGCCTGTCGGGCGGCAAAGACAGCTACGCCATGCTGGATATTTTGATCAAACTCAAAGCCCGTGCGCCGATAGACTTTGAGCTGATCGCCGTCAACTTGGACCAAAAGCAGCCGGGTTTTCCTGCGGAAGTATTACCTACTTACTTGGAAAAATTAGGCGTTGCGTTTCATATAGAAAACCAGGACACCTACAGCATCGTGAAAGACAAAATCCCGGAGGGCAAGACCATGTGCTCTCTGTGCTCTCGCTTGCGCAGGGGTATTTTGTACCGCGTGGCCAAAGAGCTGGGCTGCACCAAGATTGCATTGGGCCACCACCGCGACGATATGTTGCAAACTTTGCTGTTGAATATGTTTTTTGGCGGCAAGCTCAAGGGCATGCCGCCCAAGCTGCAAAGCGATAACGGCGAGCACATCGTCATTCGACCACTGGCCTACGTGGACGAGCGCGACTTGGTCAAATGGGCCGCCCTGCAGCAGTACCCCATCATTCCCTGCACCCTGTGCGGCAGCCAGGAGAACTTGCAACGCAAGCAGGCCGGCATCATGCTGCGCGAGTGGCAAGCCAAGCACCCCGAGCGCCTAGACAATATGCTGCACGCCATGCAAAACGTGGTGCCCTCGCACTTGATGGACACCAAGCTGCACAACTTCAAAGGCCTCAAAGCCACCGGCACGCCCGACGCACTGGGCGATAAAGGGTTTGACCATGAAAGCTTCGCACCAGCTGCCAATGTTATTCGCTTCGGGTAAGCTGCGCATGCAGTTTATGAAGCCTTTTAGGGCTGTAGCCCAATGGAATATCGCGGTAGCAGCTATCAAATACATAGTTCTGTGGTTGCTGTCCATGGCGGCGCTGGCGCAATTGACAGGCTGCGCCAGCGCCCGCTTGATCGACAGTCAGGTGAACGCTTTTTCCACCTTGGCTGCAGTGCCGGCAGGCAGCAGCTACCGCTTTGAGCGCCTGCCCTCCCAGCAAACCAACACCCAGCGCCAAGACCAGTTAGAGGCTATTGCGCAAGCTTCTTTGGCCAAGGTAGGCTTGCAGCGCGTAGGCGATGCGCCGGGCAGCCCGGCGGCGCGCTACAGCATTCAAATGGGTATCAACGTGCAGCGCGCACAGGTGGCTGGGTGGGATGATGGAGGGCCGCACTTTGGCGGCTTTGTCGGTGTCGCCAGTGGGTCCTATCTAATAGGACACGGACACGGACATGGGCATCGGCGTGGTCATGGGGCAGTGTACGGGCACTTTGGCTTTGGCTTTCCTCATCCCTATTTTCCGCCGCCCACCTATGTGCGTGAAGTGTCTTTGGTGCTGCGCGAACTGGCCAGCAACCAAGTGGTGTATGAAACCCGCGCCAAGCACGAGAGCCCGTGGGCAGACAGCCTGAACATACTGCCTGCCATGTTTGACGCCGCGCTGCAAGGCTTTCCCACCCCGCCTACAGGCCCACGTATGGTCAACGTAGAGATTGCGCGCTAAGAATTTGTATTGAATCAGGCTGTAGCCCAATAAAATATTGCGGGGGCAGCTACTAAAAACATAGTGAAATTATGGTTATGAACGTCACCCGCATCACCGCTATTCGCCATGGCGAGACGGCTTGGAACGTAGACACCCGCATCCAGGGCCAGCTAGACATTGGCCTGAACGCCAAAGGCCGTTGGCAAGCCGAGCGTGCTGGCGCAGCGCTGGCGGGCGACGATATTGACATGGTCTACAGCAGTGACCTGTGGCGCGCCTATGACACCGCGCTGTCGGTGGCCAAGCCGCACGGCCTGACGGTGCACACCGACGAGGCCCTGCGCGAGCGCGGCTTTGGCGAGTTTGAAGGCAAAACCTTTGCCGAGATTGAGGTCGCCATGCCCGAAAAATCGCTGCAATGGCGCCAGAGGGTGCCTGACTTTACGCCGCCTGGCGGTGAATCGCTGTTGCTATTGCGAGAACGTGTGATGCAGTGCATAAGCTCTCTGGCCGAGAAAAATGTAGGCAAGCACATCGTCGTCGTCAGCCACGGCGGCGTGATGGACGTGTTGTACCGCGCCGCCACCGGTCTGAACATTCAAGCCGCCCGTACCTGGAATTTGCACAACGCGGCCATCAATCGACTGCTGTGGAATGGAGAGCATTTAAGTTTGGTGGGCTGGGCTGACACAACCCATATCGACAACGTTGCGTTTGAGACTACGCGCGACGATGCTACGGCCTGAGTGCGACAGTGGCCGCCCTGCCAGCCGCAAGCTATGGTGAAGAACTTCATCTGGTTGCAGCCTCAAGCTGGTGAGACAATAGCTGACAGATGGATGCCAAAGATACAAAAGCCCACCGCCTGGCAGGAAAGCTTGCATGAACATAGCAAATTTAGGACGCGCAGCTTTGCTGTGTACTGCTTTGACCGGCTTGGCCAGCCCAGTCTGGGCGCAAAAAGCCCCGGCTGCCAAAGCACCCGCTAAACCGGCCAGCGCAGCAGCACCCGCTGCCAGCGCCCCTTCCAGCGCCACTGCAACGGCCATAGGCACGGTAGATCTGCTCAGTGGCACGGTCACCATCACCACGTTGCGAGGTACGCCGCGCGACATCACCGCTGGCATGGCGCTGGAGGTGGGCGACACCATCAAGACTGAGGACGAGAGCGAAGCGCATGCGACTATGCTGGACGGCGCTTTCTTGGCCGTGCGGGCCAACTCCAGCATCAAAATTACCGGCTACGCGGCCAACGGCAACAGCAAAGATACCTCGTTGATCAATCTTCTCAAAGGCAGCCTGCGCACGGTGACAGGATGGATCGGTAAAACCCGGCCTGGCGCCTACCGCGTGGTCACGCCCACTGCCACCATAGGCGTGCGCGGCACCGACCATGAGGTGATTTACCTGAGCGAGGAAGATGCCGAAACCCCTGCCGAGGCGGGCACCCACAGTGTGGTGTTTGAGGGCGGCACCACGCTGGAAACGCCACAAGGCCAAGTCGATGTGGCTGTGGGGCAAGCGGCGTTTGTAGCGCCCAAAACCTTCATTCCCCAGCTGCACGCCAGAGAGCTGCCCGTGTTTTTGGTGCGCGCCAGGGGCTTGTACGACAACGACATCGTGCAGCACCGCAATGGCCTGGACAGCATCATGCAGCGCGGTTTGATTGAGCGCGGGATGATGCGCGAGGGACAAAGCCTGCAAGATATTTTCAGAGGCTTTGGCGGCGGCGGCACTATTCCGGGCGCAGGCAGTAAAAACCTCACACCGCAGCAGCAAAACCAACAGCGCCAAATGCAGGGCGCGCAAAACGAAATTTTAAAGAACGTGTTTGGTGGCCCCGGCAATGTGAACGAGCCTTTGCCCGTGCCGTTTAACATTCCGGGTGCTGGCAGCGGCTCGGGGGCGCCGTCGATGGGCGTGCCTTCCATGCCCAGCGGCGGCTCAGGCGGCTTTGGCGGTGGCTCCATGCCGTCTGTGCCTCGGCGTTAATTTCGAACTTTTCTTCATCCCTCATTTGATACCCTCCATGCCTGTTGATTTCACTGCACTTATAGACCGCCCCGTGGCCGCTATCGATACCCCCGCGCTGGTGATTGACCTGGATGCCATGCAACGCAACCTGGAGCGCATGCAAAGCTTTGCCAACCAGCACGGCATGCGCCTGCGCCCGCACGGCAAGATGCATAAATCAGCCGTGCTGGCTTTGCTGCAAATGCAGGCCGGAGCGGTGGGCGTGTGCGTGCAAAAACCCTCCGAGGCTGCCGCTATGGTGGCCGGTGGGGTAAGCAATGTGTATGTGAGCAACCAAGTTATCTCACTACCAAAATGTGAGCTGCTCGCGCAATTAAACAGCAGGCTGGTAGCACAAAATGGCCAAATATCGGTGGCAGTAGACAGCCTGTTGGGCATCCAGCGCATCGCGCAGGCCATGACCACGCATGGCGCGCTTAGCCGCATGGATGTGTATGTAGAGATCGACGTCGGCCAGGCACGCTGTGGCGTGCAGCCAGGCGAGGCCGCGCTGCCGCTGGTGCAGGCTATTGCGCAACACGCAAGCGCAGCAGGTGGTCTGCGTTTTGCGGGCCTGCAGGCCTACCACGGCCGCGCGCAGCACCTGCGCAGCGCCGCCGAGCGCCGCGCCGCCATTGCACAGGTGGTGGCGGATGTGCAACGCACCAAAGCACTCATCGAAGCGGCAGGTTTTGCAGTGCCCCTGGTCACCGGCGCAGGCAGTGGCACTTTCAGCCATGAGGCCGCCAGTGGTGTGTATGGTGAGCTGCAAGCAGGCTCATACCTGTTCATGGACGCAGACTACGCCGCCAACGAGGCTGACCCGCAGCAGCCCCAGTTTGAGCACGCCTTGTTTGTCAAATCCCAGGTCATGAGCCGCAGCAAACCATCCGCCCCAGCCGCAACCGACGATCGCGCGGTGGTAGACGCTGGCCACAAAAGCCACGCCATCGACTCGGGCCTGCCCAAGCCATGGGCGGGCCACGGCGCAGACTGGGTGTTCAGCAACGGCGGCGATGAGCACGGTATCTTGCGCGGCACCGCGCTGCCCGAGCTGGGCGACACCGTCTGGCTAGTGCCCGGCCACTGCGACCCTACGGTCAACCTGCACAGCCACATGATCGGCGTGCGCGGTGGCCTGGAGCGCGGCACCGTAGAAGAGATCATCAGGGTAGATGCTAGAGGCGCGTTGACCTGAAAGCGCGGCACAATGGCGCATGGGCAAAGCCATTGTTTACGCCACACCCGTCTTCATTCTTTTCATGCTGATCGAGTTGGCATGGGGCTGGCACTTGCAACGGCGTGGTAGGGGTAAAAACACCTGCCGCTTGGCCGATGCCATCAACAGCCTCAGTCTGGGCATGATGAGCCAGTTCACTGCCGTCTTCACACGCCTGCTGCGCTTGGGTATTTACACCTTTATCTACAGCTCGGTCAGCCTGGTTCCCCTAGAGGCAGCGAAGGCGTTTTGGAATACCTGGTACGGCTGGTGCTTGGCCTTGGTGTTTTATGATTTTTGCTACTACTGGCTGCACCGCGCAGGCCACGAAACAGCCATCTTCTGGGCCGCCCATGTGGTGCACCATCAAAGCCAAGACTACAACCTGTCCACCGCGCTGCGCCAAACCAGCAGCGGTGCGCTGCTAGGCTGGCTGTTCTATATCCCCATGGCGGTGGCTGGTGTGCCGCCGCTGGTGTTTGGCATCGTGGCGCTGGTAGATTTGCTCTACCAGTTTTGGGTGCACACTGAGCATGTGCCCAAGCTGGGCTGGTTTGACCGCTGGTTTTTCAGCCCGTCCAACCACCGCGTACACCACGCCGTGAACGATGCGTACCTGGACAAAAACTACGGCGGCATCTGGATGGTGTGGGACAGGATGTTTGGCAGCTTTAAAGACGAAGATATGCAAGAGCCCTGCGTGTATGGCACACGCTCACCTTTGAACTCTTGGGATCCGCTATGGGCTAACGCAGAGGGCTACGCCAGCATGCTCAAAGACGCTTGGTATGCGAAAAGCTGGGCAGACAAGCTGCGCGTGTTCTATAAGCCACCCGGTTGGCGGCCTGCGGATGTAGCGGCGCGTTTTCCAAAGCCAGAGTTTGTCATGGCCGACGCCAGCCAGAAGTTTGAAGTACCGATATCGCCCGCTGCAAAAGCCCTGGCCATCGCTGTGCTCTTGGTCATGCTGCAATGTGTAGGTATGTTCTTGTGGTTTGCAGACCGCATGCCTGTAGCCGGATGGGCTTGGGGTGTTGCCCTCTTGGGCGCTACGATTTGGGTGCAGGGTGCGCTCTTGCAGCGGCGGGTGTCGGTGCTGTTGGCGTTGGGGCTGTTTGCGCTGCTGGTTCTGGTAACCGCCTTTTCACCGCTGGGGCAGTGGATCAGTATGGCGCAATACCAAAAGGAGTTTTTTCGGCTGTGAAATTTGTTGTGGCTTCGTGTGGGTGGTGAGTCGGTGGTTTGAAGATGCCTTGCGCGGTTGGTGAGTTGGCGGCAGCGCGGGAACTTGTGCTGCAAAATCCTTGCGAAAACACGCGGGTTAGTTGGCAGAAATCGGGAGGTAGTCGCCGCGCCTTTCTCCAGAATTTTCATCACAAGCACGCCGCACTACCGCTCGACTGGCGTGGCATCACTCAGTTGCGCTCTTAGGTGCCAAAGTTTCAAGCATTTTCGTGCTGATGTCCAATGAAATATCGCGCAGCTAGCATCGCTTTGAGTAGTATTTTGACAGTGCTTTGCATCCCTCGCAGCATCCAACTTGCACGTCAAATGCCGCAAAACCGTGACTAACTCATCACCCAAAATTCACATCTGCACGAGACAAAAAGTACACAAACCAGCAAGCGGTGATGGGGCGTGTTTGCGATGAAAAATCTGTAGCAAGGCGCGGCGACCACCTGAAGATTGCTACCAACCACCCCGCGTGTTTGCGTAAGGTTTTTGCAGCGCAAATTCCCCCATCGCCGCCAAGAGGCCAAGCAAGCGCAGCGATCTTCAAACCATCGCTGCCGAGAAACCAAGCAGGCTAAGAGCTCTTAAAGCCACCGCCGCAAATAGACCAAGCGGGAACACTGCGATCATGTAAGCACATACAAAATGACTCCGCACAGTGCGCAAAAAACACTAAATATCACCCGTAAAAAAGTCAGCGCTGCTCTTGGGCGGCACCACCCCTAAGTGCTTATAAGCCGCCAGCGTCGCAATCCGCCCACGCGGTGTGCGCTGCAAAAAGCCTTGCTGAATCAAATACGGCTCAATCACATCTTCAATCGTGTCGCGCTCCTCGCCAATGCTGGCCGCAATATTGTCCAGCCCCACGGGGCCGCCGTCAAAGCGGTGGATCACGGCTTCCAGCAGCTTGCGGTCCATGATGTCGAACCCTTGTGGGTCAACGTCCAGCATTTTCAGAGCCAGGTTGGCGATGTCCAGCGTGATGGTGCCCTTGCCCTTCACATCCGCATAGTCACGCACGCGGCGCAGCAGGCGGTTGGCGATGCGCGGGGTTCCGCGTGAACGGCGGGCGATCTCAAAACCACCATCTTCATCCATCGGTGCGTGCAGCAGCGCGGCGCTGCGCTTGACGATGCGCGCCAGCTCTTCGGGCGTATAAAACTCCAGCCGCGAGACAATGCCAAAACGGTCGCGCAGCGGGTTGGTCAGCATGCCCGCCCGCGTCGTCGCGCCCACCAGGGTGAAGGGCTGCAAGTCCAGCTTGATGCTACGCGCAGCAGGGCCCTCGCCAATCATGATGTCGATCTGGTAGTCCTCCAGCGCGGGGTACAAAATTTCTTCCACCACGGGGCTTAAGCGGTGGATCTCGTCGATGAACAGCACGTCGTTTTTTTCCAGATTGGTCAGCAGCGCCGCCAAGTCTTTGGGCTTTTCCAGTACCGGCCCGGAGGTCTGGCGCAGGTTCACGCCCAGCTCGTGCGCAATGATGTGGGAGAGCGTCGTCTTGCCCAAGCCCGGCGGCCCAAACAGCAGCACATGGTCCAGCGCCTCGCTGCGCATCTTGGCCGCGCCAATAAAAATCTCCAACTGCTCGCGCACCTTCACCTGCCCCACATACTCGTCAAACAGCTTGGGCCGCAGCGCCCGCTCAATCGCCTCTTCCTTGGGCGAGTCGGGTACGGCGGAGATGATGCGCTGGGGG
>JANMTF010000075.1:0-19645 GCA_031390175.1 Polaromonas sp. | reverse complement strand
TCGCCCATGGCGGCAGTGAGCTTTCCGCGCTTTGTCAACACCACTACCGAGATGCAGGCCGCAGCCCCCGCCATCGAGATGACGCGCTTGTTCCGTATGCTGGGCGTGGGCACCGACGTGCTGCGCGGCTTTGCGGCGGTGCTCTTGCTAATTGCTACGGTTAGCCTTTTAATAGCCCTGTGGAACGCCCTGAGAGAGCGCCAGGCAGACTGGGCCATGCTGCGCATGCTGGGCGCGCCGCCCCACCGCGTAGCGCTCGTGCTGGTGTGGCAGGCGCTGATACTGACGCTGGCAGGCGGGGTTTTGGGGCTGGCTTTGGGGCACGGGTTAACCGGTTTGGTAGGATCGTTGTTGGCCGCAGACCGGTCTATCCCCATTACTGGGTGGGTTTGGTTGCCAGAGCAGATGTGGGTGCTGGCAGGAGCGTTATCATTGGCCTTGTTAGCGGCTTTACTGCCCGTTGTGGCGGCGTACCGTTTGGATGTATTGAAAATTTTGCAAACGAGGTAAGCGTATGGTTAAAAATATTCTAGCCCTTTCGATCATGACCAGCGCAGCTATGCACAGCGTAGCCCAGCATTCTGCCGAAGATACCAAAAAAGACATCCAGCGCCACCGCGCCATGGCCGCTGCCCATGAGGCGGCGGCTAAGTGCCTGGAGTCTGGAAAGAAACAAGAACTGTGCCAAAAGGAACTGCAAACCGCCTGCAAAGGTCTGGGTATTGGTAAAGACTGTGGAATGAAGCATGAACATTAAATTTGCAAACACCATCGTGCTGTGCATGACGTCGCTCAGCATGAGCGTGGCCACTGCCCAGCTAAGCTCGCCTCTCGGGGTTGCCAAGCCTGTGGCCAAAGTTGTGCCCTTGGCTGCGGCCAGTGCGCCTGCTACGGCCGCAGCGCCAGCCGCCGCCATAGCATCTGCTGGCGCGCTAGGCGTGCCAGCCGGGCAGGGCGCAGGCGTTCACAGCCCCGATAGCCCCTTCGCCCCCTTGAAAGAGCGGGCCGACGTGGTGCCTTGGGCAGTGCTCACCTCTATTAAAACCAAATCCGAGAAGAACAAGATCACACCGGTCTACACCATGGATCAAATGGCGCTGAACCAAAAGTCCCAGCGCATACAAGGCTTTATGATGCCGCTGGAGCCGGGTGAGAAGCAGCGCCACTTTTTGCTCACCTCTGTGCCCATGAGTTGCGGCTTTTGCGTGCCCGGCGGGCCTGAGAGCATGGTAGAAGTGCGTACCAAAACACCGATTAAATACACGCTCGACCCGGTGGTGGTAGAAGGCAAATTCGCCGTGCTCAGCGATGACCCGTATGGCTTGTATTACCGCATCACAGAGGCGGCTGCGGTCAAATGACCATCTCGTTCAAATGACAACTTCAGTCCAATGATGTTATCCGGCGCGCCACTGCGGGCGTTGAGATGCTTTGCCGCCGCGCTGATGGTCAGCTTGGTGCTGGCCCAAGTCTTGGGGTTCATGCACCGCATCGTGCACAGCCCTTCGGCTCAGATGGGTCACACGCAAGAGGCCAAGTATGTTAACCCTGTAGACTGCCACGAAGCCTCCAAAGCTGTTGATAGTGACTCCGGCTGGATTGGCAGCCTATTTTCCCATCAGGATGGAGATGCCACCTGCCGCCTGGTAGACGCACAATCAAGTTTTGACGGCGCTTTTTTTGCAAAAGCCCAACCCGTTGTTGCGCAACCAGCTATTCATTCAATAGCTTTCTCCCAGATCACTTCTACTGCCCGAGCAGCAGCGCTGTTTGAGGCACGCGGCCCCCCTCTCTCTCTTTAAAACTTGCCCGTAGCGCGCCTATGCGCTTCACCTACACGGTAAAGCCGCGAGGCTCTTTTAGCATTTTTTAAAGAGATTAATATGACAACCCTATTCCAAAGCAGCACCTTGGTGGCTGCACTTGCCTGCGCTTGGGCCGTGCCTGCTTGGGCGCAAACCGCGCCTGCTACAGACAACACCCCGACACTCAAAGAAGTCACCATCACTGCTAATCCGTTGCGTGGCAACGACCTGATAGCCCCCGCTGCCCAATACTCGGGCACGGGGTTGCTGCTGCGCAGCCAAAGCACCTTGGGCGAAACACTGGGCAACACACCGGGAGTTAGCAGCAGCTACTTTGGCCCTAACGCCAGCCGTCCCATCATTCGCGGGCTAGACGGCGACAGAGTGCGCGTGCTGCAAAACTCGGGTGCCAGCATCGATGCCTCAGGCCTGAGCTACGACCATGCCGTGCCCATAGACCCCATCGCTATTGAACGCATTGAGGTATTGCGCGGCCCCGGCGCACTGCTATATGGAGGCAGTGCTGTGGGTGGTGTGGTCAACGTCATAGACAACCGCATCCCACGCGAGCCGGTAGAGGGTGTGGCCGGCAAAGTAGATTTTGGTTTGTCCAGTGGCAACAGTGGCAAGAACGGCGCGTTCATGGTGGAGGGCGGCAACCCAAAATTTACCTTGCACGCAGACGTGTTCTCGCGCTCTGGTGGTGAAGTGTCCGCTCCGGCTAGTTTGCCCTGTAGCAAGCCCGGTGCGCCTTCGCTGGCCCGCAAAATCTGCAACTCCGCCGCCGACAGTTACGGCGCTGCATTGGGCGGTTCGGTATTTTTCGACAAAGGCTATCTAGGTGCATCGCTGTCGACCTTTAAAAACAACTACGGCACAGTGGCCGAAGACGAAGTCACCATCGACATGCGTTCTCACCGTTTTGCCATGGAAGGTGAGGTCAAATTAGGCGGTGTGTTGCAGTCCATCAAAGGCCAGTTCAGCCGCACCGACTACCAGCACAGCGAGTTTGAAGGCGCAGATGTTGGCACCGTGTTCAAAAACAAAGGCAACGACCTGCGCCTGGAGGCGCGGCACACCAAGCTGGGCCATATTGAAGGCGTGATAGGTCTGCAGGTCGATAAAAACAATTTCTCTGCGGACGGCGCTGAGGCTTTTGCTCCTTTCAGCCAGACCAAACAAGCTGCCTTGTTTGCCTACGAAGAAGCCGCATTCAACTGGGGGAAGTTGAGCGTTGGCGGCAGGCTGGAGAGCGTGAAGATCCAATCCTTTGGCAACCCGCAGGTGGCACGTTTTACTCCCGACTCGCGCAGCTTCAAACCAGCCAGCTACGCACTGGGCGGCCTGCTCAACATCACGCCGCAGTGGCAACTTACCGGCAACTTCGCCGTCACCCAGCGCGCGCCTAAAGACTATGAGCTGTTTGCCGCTGGTCCACACATTGCCACCGCGGCCTACGAGGTAGGCAACGCAGCGATGGGCCGAGAAAAATCGACCAACATAGACATCGGTGCCAAGTGGAAGAGCGGTGCCAACACAGCGCAATTCAGTGGTTTTCAAAACCGTTTCAAAAACTACATTGTGCTAGACGCTACGGGCCATACGCGCGGTGTAGATGGCGAGCTGAACCCTTTGGATGCCGATCGTGATGGCGTAGCCGACGGCAGCGGGGAGGGCATCTTGCCCGAGTACGGCTATGCCCAAGTGCCTGCGCGCTTTCGCGGTTTGGAGGCATCTGGCAACTGGCGTTTGATAACCGGCAGCAGCGGCACGCTGGATATGCAGTGGCGGGCCGACACCGTGCGCGCCAGCAACAGCAACACGGGTGCC
The DNA here is from genome assembly GCA_031390175.1 of Polaromonas sp. Taxonomy (GTDB): domain Bacteria; phylum Pseudomonadota; class Gammaproteobacteria; order Burkholderiales; family Burkholderiaceae_C; genus JAAFIP01. The sequence continues at coordinate 16,010 of JANMTF010000075.1, read as the reverse complement.
AGCCTACCGCGTATCGCACCAGTGCGCCTGGGCACTACCTTGGTGTGGGGGCAAGGTGCATGGAGCGTGCGCGGCGGTTTTGACCACTACGCCAAGCCGCGTGACAGCACTGCGCTGGCCTACACCTTATGGAGTGCAGCCATGACCTACCGCATGAAGGCAAAAGACGCCAACTTGCAGTGGTTTGCCCGTTTGGAAAACGCAACCAATAAACTGGCCTACAGCGCCACGTCTATCCTTACCCAGTCTGCGCCAGGCAAGTCACCCTTGCCAGGGCGCAGTGTGAAGGTGGGATTGCAGGCTAATTTTTAAGCAATTTAGTGCTGCAGGCCAATAGATTATAGCGGGAGCAGCTATTAAATAAATAGTGTAGTTAGGATTGAAAACGACTAGATCTATCGGATGTGTTTGCCAGTGTTGGCCTGTGCAAAGCCTGCAAACTGTACTGGTCGAATTTTTTGTCCTTTGTGCTGCGCATAATTGGCCAAATCTTTTATGCTCAAGCCATGCACAGTTTGCCTAGTTCACCACTCTCAAGTTTTGTTCCGCCGTATACCCACCCGGCCACGCTGATGCCGGCGCTGCGCCAACAGGGCTTTGCCTTGCTGCCTGCGGGCGATGTAGCGCAGCTAGCGGGCTGCACATTGGCTGATCTGGCGGCGCTGAACCAGAGCTGGCACCATCTGCTGCCTGATGCTTACCTCAAAGACGGCGGCAAATACCGCAAGCGCCGCCATGCCAGTTATGTGGTAAGCGGCTCAGGCGTGCAGCCCGTGCCGCACCGCGCACACTGGCAGCCGCTGGAGTACAACGCGCTGCACGGCGGCATGGAGCGCTGGTTTGAGCCGGTAGAGTCTGCCACGCACACACCTGCATGGAGCGCCTTGCTCATCTGGATGGGCAGCATGGCCAGCCAGTTGCGCGGGCCGCAAGAATGGTTTGCTGAGGCGCACCAGTTTCGCATCGACACCGAAGGCGGCATAGGCCGTCCCACACCCGAGGGCGCGCACCGCGATGGCGTGGACTTGGTGGCCGTGTTTTTGGTAGCGCGAGAGGGCGTGAAAGGCGGGGAGACCCGCGTATTTGAATCCGACGGCCCCAGCGGACAGCGCTTTACCCTGACCGAGCCCTGGAGCGTGCTGCTGCTGGACGACGCTCGGGTGGTGCATGAAACCACGCCGATTCAACCCACAGCAGACAACGCCTACCGCGACACCTTGGTGATTACCTTGCGTGCGAAGGCTTTTCAGGATGCAAGTTAACGGCGGTTGCTGCAGCGTTGACCAACAGCGTTGGCGCTTTTTCAGCTGCGCGGCAGGTGCTCAGAAGGGACTGGGTAGGTTTTGTACGGGAGCAGGCCGATGGTTTACTCAGAGGGACTGGGCAAGTTTTGTACGGCAGCAGGTCGATGGTGTACTCAGCTCCGCGGCTGTCCCCCGTTGCGGCCTAGGGCCGCTGCCTCCTCCTTTAGGCCGCTGCGCTGAGTACACCATCGACCAGCTCTTATGGAAGCGGTTGGCGATCCACCGTCGGGCTCCAAAACATCCTAGTACGCAGCTCTGGCGCTTGGTGTGCACAGCGCAGCGGCATAAAGGGGGAGCCCGCAGGGCGGAGGACAGCCGCGGAGCTGTGCACACCAAGCGCCAGAGCGAGCACAGCACTGAATCCCTCGTGCGTGACGCCACATAATTTGACACACAGTAAGTACACAGGAACCCACATGAGCAGCACCCCATTACCCATTAACTTTGCCGACATCAGCGCCGCCGCCGCCCGCCTCAAAGGCATCGCGCACCGCACCCCCGTGCACACCTCCAGCACCGCCAACGCGCGCACCGGTGCCGAGCTATTTTTCAAATGCGAGAACTTCCAGCGCATGGGCGCGTTCAAGTTTCGCGGTGGTTACAACGCGCTGGCGCAGTTCACACCTGAGCAGCGCAAGGCTGGGGCCATTGCCTTCTCCTCTGGCAACCACGCGCAGGCGGTGGCCTTGTCGGCCAAGCTGCTGAGAATGCAGGCTGTGATCGTCATGCCGCAAGATGCGCCCGAGGCCAAAATCCGCGCCACCCGCGAGTACGGCGCTGAGGTGATTTTGTTTGACCGCTACACCCAAGACCGCGAGGCTTTGACCCTGCAAATAGCTACCGAGCGCGGCATGACCTTGATACCACCCTTCAACCACACTGCCGTCATGGCCGGGCAGGGCACCGCTGCGCTGGAGCTGATTGAAGACGCAGGCCCGATGGACATACTGCTGGTGTGCATGGGTGGTGGCGGCCTCACATCGGGCTGCGCGGTGGCTGCGAAACACCTATTGCCCAACTGCGATGTGTATGGCGTAGAGCCTTTGGCAGGCAATGACTTTCAGCAGAGTTTTCGCAGTGGAAAAATTGTCAAAATTGAGGTACCCAAAACCATCGCCGACGGTGCACAAACCCAGGCACCTGGCCCGCTGACTTTTGCCGTGTGCCACGCCTTGCTGAAAGACGTGCTCACGGTAGACGACGCTGCCTTGGTTAAAACCATGCGCTTTTTTGCTGAGCGCATGAAGATGGTGATCGAGCCGACAGGCGGCTTGGCAGCAGCCGCTGCCATGCTGGGCGACAGCGAAGGCAAGCTCGATGTCAAAGGTAAACGGGTAGGCATTATTGTCAGCGGCGGCAATGTAGACCCGGCGTATTACGCCAGACTGCTGCAAGGCAGCGTGTAGAACGCAACACTGTTCCATTCAGCCAATTCCGTTCGGACTGAGCTTGGCCTGTCCAGAGCGTGCCGAAGGGCCGAAGTCCTTGCGAACCCTCAGGCCAGCTCAGGGTGAACGGGTGGAAGCATTTGCAGTTGCGCAGATCAGCTTGCGTGTGCCTCTAACGCTTCGCTCAGCGTCATCCATTCTTCTTCTGCCTGGGCCAGCTCTGCGTCAACTAGCTTGAGCCGTTTGGCGGCGGTTGGCAGATCAGCCGGTGGTGGCGCTTGGGACAGCTTGGTGTGCAGCATGCTTTGCTCGGCTTGCAGTTGGGCTACCAAGGTTTCTGCTTGCAGCAGCTTTTTTTTGATATTTTGGCTTGAGCCACCAGTAGATGGTGCGCGGGCAGCTACGTTTTTGCTAGCGATGGGTGCGGCTTGCGGTGCCGCCACTGCGGCTGCTGGCACCACGGGCACTGTGGTTGCCCGCTCAATTTTCGCCTCTTCGCGCAAGCGCTTGGACTCATCCAGCAAGTAGCGCTGGTAGTCGTCCAAATCGCCATCGAATGGGGCTACGACACCACGGCCTACCAGCCAGAATTCGTCGCACACCGAGCGCAGCAGCGCGCGGTCGTGGCTGACCAGCATGACGGTGCCTTCAAACTCGTTCAGCGCCATGGCCAGGGCCTCGCGGGTGGTCAAGTCAAGGTGGTTGGTGGGCTCGTCCAGCAGCAACAGGTTAGGGCGCTGCCAGACCATCATGCACAGCACCAGGCGGGCTTTTTCGCCGCCGCTCATGGTGCCTACGGCCTGCTTGACCATGTCGCCGCCAAAGTTAAAGGCACCCAAAAATCCGCGCAAGTCTTGCTCTTTGCCCGACTCACCGGCAAAGCCCGCAGCAGCGTGCTCTTTGGCCAGGCGGATCATGTGCTCCAGAGGTGTGTCTTGCGCACGCAGCACGTCCAGTTCCTGCTGCGCAAAGTAGCCAATGCGCAGGCCTTTGCCTTCGGTGACGGTGCCCGACAAGATGTTCAAGTCTCGCGCAATGGTTTTCACCACGGTAGATTTACCTTGCCCGTTGGCACCCAAAATACCAATCCGCTGGCCTGCCAGCACAGACTTGCTCACGCCGCTGACGATGGTTTTAATGCCTTCATCGGTGTGGTAGCCAAAGCTGGCATCACTGATAGCCAGCATCGGGTTAGGCAGGTTGGCTGGTTCTTTGAACTCAAAATTAAAGTCGGCGCTGGCCAGCAGCGGGGCTATTCTCTCCATGCGGTCCAGCGCTTTGACGCGGCTTTGCGCCTGCTTGGCCTTGCTGGCCTTGGCTTTGAAGCGGTCAATAAACTTTTGCAAGTGCGCAATTTTGTCTTGCTGCTTGGCAAAGGCCGATTGCTGCAAGACCATCTGCTGCGACTTGAGCTCTTCAAACGCGCTGTAGTTGCCGCCGTAGCGGTTGAGCTGGGCGTTTTCAATGTGCACCGTGGTGGTGGTGATGGCATCTAAAAACTCGCGGTCGTGGCTAATGACGACCATCGTACCGGCGTAGCGTTTGAGCCAGGCTTCCAGCCACACCAGAGCGTCCAGGTCCAAGTGGTTGGTGGGCTCGTCCAGCAGCAAAAGGTCGCTGGGGCACATGAGCGCGCGGGCCAGTTGCAGGCGCATGCGCCAGCCGCCCGAGAAGCTGTTCACCGCCTCGTCCAGCTCATGGGTTTTAAAGCCCAGACCCAAAATCAAGGCTTGCGCACGCGGCACAGCATCGTGCTCACCCGCGTCGGCCAGGTCGGTGTAGGCATGGGCAATCGCCATGCCGACTTCCATGTCGTCGGGGTCCAGGGCGTGGGCTTCTTCGGCGATGGCCAGAGCGGCGCGCAGCTCGGTCAGGCGGGTGTCGCCTTGCAGCACAAAGTCGGTGGCGCTGTCGTCGGTCTCGGGCATGTTCTGCTCTACCTGGGCCATGCGCCACTGGGTGGGCATGTAATAGTCGCCGCCGTCCTCGTGCAAGGTGCCGTTGAGCAGGCCAAACAGGCTGGACTTGCCAGCGCCGTTGCGCCCCACCAGGCCCAGCTTTTCACCGGGATTGATGGTCAATGTAGTAGCGTTGAGCAGCACTTTGGCGCTGCGGCGCAGGGTAATATTTTTAAGGGTGATCATGAAAGGCCTGAAGGCGCATGCAGCAGGGCGCTGCTAAGGGTTACCCCTATTATCGGCGAAATAACTCAGCGGTACATTTCCGAATTTTTACGGCGCTCATCTATCTCACGGCGCTCGACGCAAATCGGGTGCTTGGAGAAAGCCGATTTGGCACACTGCTCGCCGATGCAGGATGCATAGCCAAACAATACGCGGTCTTGGCAGGCTTCGCTAGGGCCAGCGGGCGCGACCTCTTTGGGGCGCTCAGCAGTGGCTGGTCTGGGCGCACTTGGCGCTTGGGTCGTTTGCTGGCTGGCGCGGCCTTGGTCATTGCCCTGCTGGGCCGTGCTGCCAGCTGAATAGCTGCCTGGTACCGGGTTGCTGGTGGTATAGGTGCCAGAGATAGCGCTGGAGGCTACGGGTTTTGTAGCGCTTTCGCGCTGTGCTTGCAAACGCGCTGCTTTATCCGCTGCTGCCGAGGCCGCAGCAGCCGCTGCCGAGGCCGCAAGCTTGGGGTTCTTGGCCACAGTGAGTGTGGTGGTTGAGTTGCTGGTAGACGCTGTAAGGTTGGTTGCCCCGACAGTGCCTGCGGCCATTGAGGCGGCTGGGGACGCACTGGTTGTTGCGTTGTTGCCAGCTGCGCTTGGGGGCACCTTGGCGTTTGTTTCGCTGGTGCTGGTCTCGGTAATAACGTTGTCGTTGGTAGTTGCTTTTGCCGCAGACGTGCCAGTCAAGGGGGTAGTAGCCGTGATGCCCGGCGCATGGGCAACAGCGTCTGTTCCTGTTCCTGTTCCTTTACCCATCCACGCCCAAGTGGCCACTATGACGACGAGGGCTGCTGCGCCAGCAGCTACCAGCAAGCCGGTTTTGCGGCGCGGCGCAGTGGCAGGCTGGAGGGCTTTTTGTGGCAAGGTCTCTGGGGTAGGCTCTGGGACGGCAGATGCCTTAGGCTTAGGTACGTGATGGCCTTGCAAAGCATCTTTAAACGACATGCTGGGTGCGGGATGCACCTGGATGGGTTGGGTGAGCCCAGGATCCATCTCCTGCGCAGGGTTTTCTATGGCCTTGGGCGGTGCGATAACCTGGGGAACCAAGATAACGGTTTCAAAGGGCGAAAACGACTCGGGTATTTGGGCGGGTGTGCCAGCTTGAGGCAACACATCTTGCTCAGGCAATAGCACCTGCTCAGGCAATAGCACTTGCTCAGGCAATAGCACCCGCGCTGCCAATGGATCTGTGACCGGATCAGGAATAAGTTCTGTAGCGGTCTGTGCAGTGTGTGGTGGCGCAGGCTCGGTGAGCGGCTGCGTCGCTGCCAGCTTGGCAGCAGCCAGTCCGGCGAGGGTCTCCAGGCCGGGGCGCGTAGTGTCATCGTCGTCCAGCAGGTCGGTAAGACCGGCAATTGGCTCAACTGCAGGGGTATTCGATGGTGCCTGCACCGGTGGTGGCGCGACCGAGGTGCTTTCGTACAAAGACTGGCCTTGGGCGGCTTTGGCATCGGCAATGCGCTTGAGGCGTCGTTTGGCCAGGTCGGCATACACGCCCTCTGGAAAACGGGCCAGAAAACCCTCTAAATCTTGCGGGTCTTCGCTTTCTTTGACGTCTTTCCAGTAAACCAGCTCTAGCTCCTGGGTTACGGTGTTGCCCAAGCCGCTGGATAAAGCGGTGCTCACGGTGGAGCCACTGCGGCCAAGCGAGCCAGTGCCGAGTTGTTCAATGCTTTTGTACGGATTGGCCGATGGGGTGATGGTGGGGTCGGCACGGCGCGCTGCGGCTTGCAATGCCACTGAAAAGTCTTGCGCCGTAGCAAAACGGTCGGCTTTGTTTTTGGCCAGCGCGCGGGCTACGACTGCATCTACTGCGGGAGGCAGCATGGGGTTGATGCTGCTGGGCGCAGGAGGATCCTGGTTGGTAATCTGGTTAACAATGGCGAAGTAGCTGTCGCCATCAAATGGTCGGCGGTCAGTCAGTAGCTGGTAAAGCACAATCCCAGCTGAGAACATGTCGGATTTAGCATCCACTGAGCGACCCTCAACCTGCTCAGGAGACATGTATTTGAGTGTGCCTACCATGCCGCCCTGGGTTCGCGTGGCTTCGCCAGAATCTTGTATGCGGGCTACGCCAAAGTCGGTCAACTTGACGCGGCCATTGGCCTCTATCAACAAGTTGGCTGGTTTGATGTCGCGGTGGATGATTTTGCTGGCATGGGCATAGTCCAACGCGGCCAACAAATCGCGCATCATGCGCACAGACTGGTCCAGCGTGTAGCGCTGGCCAATGTCAAGGTAGTGCTTTAGGTCCTCACCTTTGACAAATTCCATGACCAAGAACGGCGTGTCGCCATCGCGGTCAGAGTCGTAGACACTGACGATATTGGGATGCTGCAAGCGCGCCGCAGAGTGGGCCTCGGTGCGAAAACGCAGCTCGTAGTCCGCCGCCTCGTCCTTGGACAGGCTGTCTACCCGCACCGTTTTGATGGCGACCTTGCGGTTTAAATTAGGATCGCGCGCCTCGTACACCACCCCCATCGCGCCTTTGCCCAGCACGCGGATAATGTCGTAGCGACCCAATTTTTTTGCAGTTAACGCGCGATCTACCATGAGTGAATGTTACGCCATTGCTGTGTCGGCATGTAAGATTTGAAATTCCATTGTACATTTGCTCCGCCTTGGATGCCGTAGATATACAAGCCCTATCGTGCGATAAATCACAGTGAAGGATTTACCGCGAAAAACCAAATTGCGCCAGATGCCTACTTTGGGTGCCAAAGTACCAGCTGATTTTTCGCGAAAATTGCCTTCATGGCAGAATAAATCAGGTCGCGGTACGTTGAACTCAGGCCACGCACTGGTTAGCTTGAAGAATATAAATCCTGTCTCAGGAGCAATAAAACCTGATCATCCCCTGCTGACGTGCTCAACCACACCGGAGACAGTGTTGGAAAAGCGTGTTCAAAGTAGGCCCGCTCGTTGCCAATCTCCAGCACCAGCACGCCATGCGCGCTCATTTTGGCAGGCAGCTGACGCAGGAGGGGGCGTATAAAGTCCATCCCATCGGTGCCGCCCGCCAGTGCTATCTGTGGCTCGGCCAGATATTCAGCCGGGAGGCTGGCCATGCTTTGGCTGTTGACATACGGCGGGTTGCACAGCACCAGGTCATACGGACCCACGCAGTGGGCCAAGCCGTCCGAGGCAATGGTTTGGATGCGACCCGCCAGCGCGTGCTGGTCAATATTGATCTGCGCTACCGCCAGTGCATCCAGGCTGATGTCGGCGGCATCTACCGTGACATCGGGGTAGGCCATGGCGGCCAGCACGGCTAGGCTGCCGTTGCCAGTGCATAAATCCAATACTTTCAGTGTGTTGTCGCTCAGCCACGAATCGATGCCGCCGTCGGCTAACAACTCGGCAATAAAGCTACGCGGAATGATCACCCTCTCGTCCACGTAGAACGGCACGCCTTGCAGCCAGGCCTCTTGTGTGAGGTACGCAGCAGGTTTTCGAGAGTCGATGCGTGCTCTTAAAATAGTAGCTGCTTGCGCAATATTCTGTTGAGTTACAGGCTTGTTTGCTACAGAATCCAGGTCATCCAGGGGTAATTTAAGTGCCCACAGAACCAGCCAGGCGGCTTCGTCAAACGCATTGGCTGTGCCATGCCCGTAGGCCACGCCCGCTGCTTTTAGCTGGGTGGCGCTTTGCTGTATAAGTTCTATCACCGTCATGCAGCTGATTGTACGGACGCTACTGCGTTACATCGAGTTTGGAGGCAATTCAATCTGGTGCACCATAAGCCAAGCTATCAGCCAAGGCGTTGGCCATTGTTCCCGCACCCACGCCTGCAGCGCCAGATCGTGGGGTGATTGAGCCAGGGGGTTCATGGCGTACCCCTTTTGCGTAGCAAGGGTCAATCAGCGCTACTGAGCGACGGCGGCAGGATGCACTTGTCCGGGTTTGGTGTCCATAAACCCCATACCGTCTTTCCTGCCTTTTTTGCCCATCACCTGCCAGGCGGTGCGCTGGCTTACCAAGCGGGCTAAAAACTCCAACTCTTCATCCGTATGGTTCAGTGCTTTGGCGGGGGTTAATAGGCGGTTGTCCTTGGCTTGTGCCTCCCCCCAAAATGCCTGGTGGTAGTCGGCTCGGCTGACGAATTTGTCCTCTCCGGCAGTCAAACTGACTTCGCCATAGCAATTGCAGAAATAGCTGCGGTAGTTTTGCTCTGGCAGTACTTCCGTATACACGCCGGTGCCGCGAATACCGGCCGTCAGGGTAGGCGTCACAATCCGGCGGGCATGTCCCTTGCCCCACACACTGGCCACTGCGCCAGTGAGCAAGCGCAAGACACTGACGACACTAAGCGTAGCACCCCGCTCCACCACCAAACGCGAGTTTTGCCGCACCTGAAACGCGGCAGTGCCAATCACAAAAATCAAGTTCGATCCTGGGCCGGTGGCAATCGAGTCGCCGGACTGGATAGTTTGCTGAGGCAGTAACCGCTGTCCGTTGAGCAGCGCATCGCCCACCAGCTCCACCACGTTGCTGCGCTGCTGCGCAAAAGCGCCGCTGTAGCCACCCATGGCGGTCCAAGCGGCAGCGGCGCTTAAAAAGCTGCGGCGCTGGTACCAGGTCACTTCGCCTTCAGTGCGGTCTTGCAAACTATGCTGTTCCATGGGGTTTATCTCCAAAATTATCGGTACAAAACATCAACATCTTAGCCGGGGCACTTATGTAGCAGAACCGGAAGGCTTGTCAGTCGGCTCATCATGCACGAAACTGTCACGAAAAGTGAAATAGATCGAACTAAAAAACATGGCCGCCATGGTGAGTGCCAGCGGCACCATCACCACCCCTGCTGCCGCACCCATCCCCAGCAAGGCCATCAAACTGACCGCCACCATCCCGGCCAAGGCGAACACCGCCATCCATAGCAAACCATACACCGTGTACGCACCCCAGTTGCGCAGGCAGGCCACCAGGCTGAAAAACAGTGCTTTAGTGGGCGGTACGCCATGCCAGTGCACCAGGGCAGGTGCATGCCAAAACACCAGCGAGAGAGGTATATATAAAAGCATGCCTACCCAAGTCGCGGTTTGAAAATCAGCCTGGTTTATCACCTCTTTGCTCAGCTTGCCGCCCAGCAAATACATGGTCGCAAACTGCCCGCCGTCAAACAGTGCGGTAATGCCCATCACCAATAAAAACCCGGCGGCGTACATCACACCCAGCATCAGCATGGCCCGCATGCGCGCCTGCCCGGCGCGAAAGGCGGTGGCCAATACGGAGGGCATGGGAAATTTTCCATTCTGGGCTTGCAAGGTGGCGACCATCAAGCCCAGGGTAGCCGCTGGCAAAATAGCCAAGGCCAGCGCGCTGCCAACCACCGGGACAAGGCTGACAACCGACACCGCTGCCATGAACATAAAGAACAAGCCGCCCAAAGCCAGGGGCTGTTTGAAAAACGTAGTGATGCCCAGTTTGACCCAGGTCACTCCGGTACGCGCGGGTACGATTTGCAGTTTCATGGGTGGGTCTAGTTGAAGTGGGCTATGCGAGAACGCAATACGCGCTCAAAATGCGCAGGGTCATGGGCGGTGAGCACGGCGGCATCACGCGGCAGGTGCAAGTCCCACAGGCGCGACAGCCAAAAGCGCAAGGCACCAGCGCGTTGCATGGCGGGGAGCAGTTGGCGTTCGGCTTTGGACAAGGGGCGCGCTGCGCTGTACGCCTGCACAAAGGCATCTTCACGCGCGTCGTCTTGCTTGCCCGTTTCTAAATCGATGCACCAATCGTTCAGCGCTACCGCTAAATCAAACAGCCACGTATCTACGCCTGCAAAGTAAAAGTCAAAAAATCCTGTCAACGTGTCACCGTCAAACATCACGTTGTCGCGGAACAAGTCGGCATGTACCGCGCCGCGTGGCAGGGCGCTGTATGCGCTGCTGGCGTGCACATGGTTTTGGTAGGCCAGCTCGCTTTGGAGGAGCGCCGCCTGGGGCGCAGTGAGAAAGGGCAACACCACGGGCACGGTGTCGTTCCACCAGGGCAGGGCGCGCAGGTTGGGCTGCGCGCGGCCGTAGTCGCGCCCAGCCACATGCATGCGCGCCAGCATATCGCCTACCGCAGCGCAATGCACCGTGCTGGGCTGCGGCTGGCTCTTACCTTTGAGCTTGTTTACCACCGCCGCCGGTTTGCCCAGCACACTCTGCAAAATATCACCGTTTTTGTTGGCCTGCGGATCGGGCACGGGGATACCGCGCTGGGCCAGGTGCTTCATCAGGTGCAAATAAAAGGGCAACTGCTCGGTGCTCAGGCGCTCAAACAGGGTCAGCACATAGTCACCCATGTCGCTGGAGGCAAAGTAGTTGGTGTTTTCGATGCCGCCTTCACAGCCTTTAAGGTGGGTCAACTGGCCGAGCTTCAAATCACTGAAAAGCTGGGCTGCCGTGTCAAACGGAACTTCGGTATATACGGCCATGAATCTGTCGGTAAAAAGAAGGGTGAATGGCAGATTGTAGAAGGCTCTGCGGCTCTGACCTGCGTGGTGGTGCTTTCTGGGGCGACAATGCAGGGTATGACTGACGATATTCCTACCTCCGCCCCTCTTTTTTCTGCGCCAGATGCCGCCATGGCGGGCCAACGCCTGCTGCTGGTCGATGGCTCCAGCTACCTCTACCGCGCTTTCCACGCCATGCCCGACCTGCGGGCCGTGCCCGGCGACCCCAGCAGCCCGGCCACTGGGGCCATTCGCGGCATGATCAACATGATGGGTTCGCTCAAAACCCAGTACCCCGCGCAGTTTGTCGCCTGCGTGTTCGATGCCAGTGGCCCCACCTTCAGAGACACGCTGTACCCCGAGTACAAAGCCAACCGCTCGCCCATGCCGCCCGATTTGCGCAGCCAGATCGAGCCCATCCACGAGGTGATGCGCCTCTTGGGCTGGCCGGTGCTCACGGTGCCCGGCGTGGAGGCCGACGACGTGCTGGGCACGCTGGCGCGCATGGGGGCCGAGGAAGGCATGGAGGTGATCATCTCCAGCGGCGACAAAGACCTCTCACAACTGGTCAACGAGCACATCACCATCATCGACACCATGAACGGCAAGCGCCGCGACATTGCCGGGGTGACGGCTGAATTTGGCGTCACGCCGTCGCAAATGCTGGACTACCAATGCCTGGTGGGCGACACGGTAGACAACGTGCCCGGTGTGCCCAAAGTGGGGCCCAAGACGGCGGCCAAATGGCTGGCGGAGTACGGATCGCTGGAAAACCTAGTAGCGCATGCGGCTGACATCAAAGGCGCGGTGGGCGAACACCTGCGCGGCGCACTGGCCTGGTTGCCCAAGGGCCGTGAGCTGCTGACGATCAAAACCGATTGCGATTTGGCAGGCTATATCGAACCCGAGATAGCTATAAAAAATATAGCTTGTCGCGCACAAAGTAAGCTGCCGTTAGCTGATTTTTACGCTAAATACGGCTTTAAAGGCCTGGTCGCGGCGCTGCATGGCGCCAGTGCTGGTAAATCGGCAAATGGCGCAAAGCCTGCGGCAGCCCCCAACATGGACGACTTGTTTGCCGAGCCCCCACCCAGCGCGTCCCAAGCCAGCACCAAAGCCTACGACACCGTGCTGACGTGGGAGGCTTTTGACACATGGTTGACCAAAATCCAGGCTGCCCCACTCACGGCAGTAGACACCGAAACCACCTCCCTGCACGAGATGCAGGCGCAGATCGTCGGCATCAGCTTGAGCGTGCAGCCCGGCGAAGCGGCCTACATTCCGCTGGCACATGTGGGCCCTGATGCACCCGAGCAACTGCCCTTGAATGAAGTGCTGGCCAAGCTCAAACCCTGGCTGGAAGATGCCAGTAAACACAAACTAGGCCAGCACATCAAATACGACCGCCATGTGTTTGCCAACCACGGCATCGAGGTGCACGGGTATGTGCACGACACCATGCTGCAAAGCTATGTGCTGGAGGTGCACAAACCGCATGGCCTGTCTAGCCTGGCCGAGCGCCATGTAGGCCGCAAAGGCATCACGTATGAAGACCTGTGCGGCAAAGGCGTGCACCAAATTGGCTTTGCGCAAGTAGACATAGCCAAGGCGGCTGAATATTCGTGCGAAGACTCCGACCAAACCCTGGACGTGCACCTGGCCCTGTGGCCGCGCCTGCAAGCCGAGCCTAAGCTCCTCGGCATCTACCAACTGGAAATCGCCAGCAGCGAGACCCTGTACCGCATCGAGCGCAACGGCGTGCTGATCGACGCGCCCACCCTGGCCACGCAAAGCCACCAGCTAGGCCAACGCATCATGGAGCTGGAGCGCGAGGCGCATGAGCTGGCTGGCCAGCCGTTTAACCTGGCCAGCCCCAAACAGATTGGCGAGATATTCTTTACCAAGCTAGGCCTGCCGGTAGTCAAAAAAACCGCCACTGGCGCGCCCAGTACCGACGAAGAAGTGCTGGAAAAACTGGCCGAAGACTATCCGCTACCTGCCAAAATTTTGGAGCACCGGGGCCTGGCCAAACTCAAAGGCACCTACACCGACAAACTGGCTCAGCTAGCCCACCCTCGCACCGGCAGGGTACACACCCATTACGCGCAGGCGGTGGCAGTGACCGGACGCCTGAGCAGTAACGACCCCAATCTGCAAAACATCCCCATCCGCACCCCCGAAGGCCGCCGCGTGCGCGAGGCCTTTGTCGCCCCCACAGGCTGCGTGATCGCCAGCGCCGACTATAGCCAGATAGAGCTGCGCATCATGGCCCACATCAGCGGCGACGAAGCCCTGCTGCGCGCCTTTACCGACGGCCTGGACGTGCACCGCGCTACCGCAGCCGAGGTGTTTGGCGTGCCGGTAGACCAGGTGAGCAGCGAGCAGCGCCGCTACGCCAAGGTCATCAACTTCGGCCTGATCTACGGCATGAGCGCCTATGGCCTGGCCCGCAACTTGGGCATTGACAACACCGCAGCCAAAAACTACATCGAGCGCTACTTTCAGCGCTACCCCGGTGTCAAGCAGTACATGGATGAGACCCGCCAGTCAGCCAAAAGCAAAGGCTATGTAGAAACCGTGATGGGCCGCCGTCTGTACCTGCCAGAGATCAACAGCCCCAACGGCCCACGCCGTTCAGGCGCCGAGCGCGCGGCTATCAACGCGCCCATGCAGGGCACAGCAGCAGACCTCATCAAGCTGAGCATGAACGAGGTGCAGCGGGTGCTGGACGCAGAAAAAAACGGCATCCAAATGATCATGCAGGTGCACGACGAGCTGGTGTTTGAAGTGCCCCAGGCGCAGGTGGACTGGCTGCGCGCAGAGATCCCCCGCATCATGGCGGGCGTCGCCCAGCTCAAGGTGCCGCTACTGGCTGAAGTAGGCGTAGGTGACAACTGGGACAAGGCGCACTGAGCAGGGGTTCTCACACCACCCCACCGCAGTCCCACTGGGTTCACCCCCCCACTGCGCCTGAGATGACTCCATCAACACGCCACCCAAGGTAGCACGCTCAGGCCATAAAAACCACCCAGCAAGTCATGGCCTCGCAGCTGGATGCAGCATCTTTACCTGTCATTGAAACAGCATCGCTGACGGGAATTCCAGGAGGCGACCACCCCCTGCAAAGTCATCCCAATCAGGTAAATACGCATAATTTTTCGCAAAAATTAATGAAAATAGCCTGTTTTTCGTTAAATAAATCACGAATTTACCCATTGAATCACCGAGGTACATAAATTCGCATAATTTAAGGATTTTCAAAAAGCTGCCAGCGGCATGCGAAGCCAGAAAAAGCCTCAAAATCGGCTGTTTGGAGCCGTTTTTAAGATAGTAACAGGGCTGCAGCCCAATAGAATGATGCGGGAGCAGCTACTGTATGTGTAGCGCTGTGATTTGGGTATGCAGGCCCCGCAGGTGCGCGCGCGGTGCCTGCGCGTAGCCTGAGCCATCCGTGCGTTGCCATGCCGGGCTGGGCTGGGCGGGGCGGGGGTCAATGACGTGGCGCAGGCTCAAGGCTTGGGTCTGCGGATGCAGGCTTGGCCCAGGCGCTCACATGAACAAGACCTCGCATGTACGGACTGCCGCATGTACAGACACTCACGTGTCCAAGCCTTTCGCGGCAGACCTTGGCCGCTGGAATGGGCGTGGATTCGCTGGAATGCGCCTAGGATGGGCTTGGAGGCACCTGCGCAGGCCTGCATACCCCATTCAGCACGCTACCTATACAGTAGCTGCTACCGCATCATTCTATTGGGCCGCAGCCCTGTTAGTATCTTAAAAGCGGCCCTAAATGATGAATTTTGAAGCTTTTTCCGGCTGCGCATGCCGCTGGATGCCTTTTGAAAACCCTTAAATTATGCGAATTTATGTACCTCTCTAAATTTACGCATTAATTAGTGATTTATTTGCTGAAAATATAATTTTTTAGCTATTTCTGTCGAAAAGTACGGGTATTTACCGAATTTATATAGACTTGCAGCGCGGCCTAGCTGCCTGGAATTCCCGCCAGCCATCCTTTTTCGAAGAAAACCCCAGACGCACCACAGAGCTGGCCAATCAGGCCGGCGGTGCTACTTCAGCGTAGCGGCATAAAGGAGGAGCAGTTGGCCCTAGGCCAACGCGGGGGACAGCCGCGGAGCTGAAGTAGCACCGTCGGCCTGATCACGTACAAAACGAATGGGCGACATCAACCCAATCAAGTACAAACCGAACAGGCTACATCAACCCAATCAAGTACAAACCGAACAGGCGACATCAACCCAATCAAGTACCAAACGAATGAAAGCGTCGCCCTGATAGCGCCTTTGTAAGATGCCAATCGGGCCGCAGACCCATAAAATACAACGAGAGAAGCTACAAAATACATAGTGCCAGTATTCCGTTGGATGGCTGGCATGGTGGCCATTGCAGCAAAATGAAAACCGAAGGCCCCTGCCAAAGACCCAAGCTGCGGATAAGAGACAATCAAGCCATGCAGTTTGCAACCCTCCCCCACAGCTTTCGCCAGCTAGGCCCCGCATTTTTCACCCCGCTTGATCCGCAGGCCCTCAGCATCCCCTACTGGGTAGGCCAAAGCCGTGCCATGGCGCGCGAGCTGGGTTTGACGGACGAATGGATGCAGTCAAATGTGGCACTACAGGCTTTAACGGGCAACGCCAAGCTGCCTGGCTCGCAACCCTTGGCCAGCGTGTACAGCGGGCACC
>JANMTF010000065.1:0-1805 GCA_031390175.1 Polaromonas sp. | reverse complement strand
CAATGAACGGTTGGTGTACCTTTTAATAGCTACATATTCAATAGCTGCTTCCGCAATATTCTAAAGGGCTACAGCCTGATTTGTTCTTAAAAATATCGCTTGCTTGGCGTGTCAGGGGGTCTTCGTGAGCCCCAGCCGCTCTACATTTCGCCGCTCGTTGGCAAAGGCCTCTCTCAACGCGGCGCTGTAGTCTTTGGAGTCGAGGTAGTTAGGCTCCTGCTCGTACCTTGCCAGCTCGGCCACATGCTGGGCATCAAACAAGGCGGCCTTGAAGGCATCGTGCAGGGTTTGGATGACGTGCGGCTCCATGCCGCGCGGGCCGACCAAGCCGTAAGGTGACATGGCGGTGATGCCAAAGCCCAGTTCTTTGAGCGTGGGCACTTGGTTCCAGCGGTTAGAGCGGCGCTCGCCAAAGGTGACCAATAGGCGCAGCTTGCCTGACTCCACATACGGCACAAAGCCATTGGAGTTCACCCCCGCCATCAACTGGCCAGACGCTACGGCCAGCATCTGCTCGGCCGTGCCTTTGTAGGGAACGTGGATGTAGCTTAAAGACCGTTGGCCAAAGAGTTCATCCAGAACCACATGGGGCGTGGTGCCCAGCCCGTTGGTGGAGATGGTCAGCTCGCCGGGTTTGGCGGCTGCAAACTTCAACAGTTCATTGAAGGTTTTGAAGGGGCTGTTGGTAGGGACCACCACTCCAAAAGTGACGCCGCTGATTTGAATGATGGGCGTGGTGTCGCGGATCGGGTCCCAGCTTACTTTTTGTGTGTGGGGCGCGCGCAGTGCGGGGTGTGGCAACTGTGCCAAGGTGTAGCCGTCAGGTGCTGCTTGCTGGATGGTGGGCATGGCAAGGGTACCACCGGCACCTGGCCGGTTTTCGATCACGATGCGTTGGCCCAGCGTTTTGCCAGCCAACTCGGCCAACAGGCGCAACGTCACGTCGGTAGCGCCGCCCGCAGGCCAGGGCACGAGCAGGGTGATGGGGCGGGTGGGGAAGGGCGCTTGGGCGCTGCCGGGCAGGGGCACACAGGCGCTGGCCAGTGCGGCCATGGCACGCCGCCGCGTCAGGCCATGCTGAGGCAAGTCGTTGACTGCCACAGCAGTGGAGCGGTTCATGCTGGCCCGCCCCGTTTGGCCAGTTGGCCAAAGCCGCGCTGTGGGTCATAGCCCCAGCAAGCCAGCGCAAAACAAACCGCAAATGTTCCTAAAACGACCCAGGGTGCGATGCCAGGGTCTTTGCCATAAATGGCAAAGCGCATCCACTCCACCGCGTGGGTGAAGGGGTTAAAACGCGCAATCTGGTACACCCAGTTGGCACCCGACTCCTCCAGCTTCCATAAGGGGTAGAGCGCGGTGGAAATGAAATACATGGGGAAAATAACGAAATTCATCGTGCCCGCAAAGTTCTCCAGCTGTTTGATGTGCACGCTCATCAAAAGGCCCAGCGCGCCCAGCATCAGCGCGGCTGACGCACTGGCCAGCACAATGTGCGGTGTGTGCGCGCCCAGCCAAGGCAGGCTGGTGCCCAGCAGTGCCGCCACGATCACAAAAGCCAAGGCCTGCAGCAGGGACAGCACGGTGGTGGCCAGCAGCTTGCAGGCCAGCACCCACCAGCGCGGCAGGGGGGCGGTGAGCAGCAGGCGCATCAAGCCCATTTCACGGTCATACACCATGGCCAAGGACGATTGCATGCCGTTGAACAGCAGCACCATGCCCATCAAGCCTGGCACGATATATACGTCGTAGGAGATATAGGTTTCATAGGGCTCGACAATGGCTACGCCAAACACGCTTCTAAAGCC
>JANMTF010000062.1:0-18062 GCA_031390175.1 Polaromonas sp. | reverse complement strand
GTAGCAGCCACCATGGCGAAAGCCGTGGTAGGCAGCAGACCACCGAACCAGCCGTTACCGATGTGGTAAGGCAGGCTCATGGAGGTGTAGCGAATACGGGTGGGGAACAGCTCTACCAGCATGGCGGCAATCGGGCCGTAGACCATGGTCACCAAGATTACCAAGTACACCAAGATGGCCAAAACCATGCCTTTGTTCATGGCTTTGTCGTCGGCCTTGGCGGTCAAACCGCTGGCTTTCGCAGCGTCAAGCACCGCCTTCTTGAACTCGCCAATAGCCTTGCCGCTTTCAGCCGAGAAGCCGTTGCGCTTGTCGTTGAGGGTGGCGTTCATGGAAGGAATGGTGGTCGTGCCAATTGTGATGCTGGCAACGGTGCCTGCGGGCGCAACGACGTTCTTGTAAGGAATGAAGTTTTGTGCCAGTACCCGTTTGGCTTGGTCGCAAGAGCTGACAAAGTCAATTTCGCGGGCAATCGGGCTGCCTTGGAACGAGCAAGTCGCTGGATCCGCAGTCACCGTCACGTTAGACGTTGTCTGGGCTTTTTTCAGGCCTGGGTTGGCGTATTCCATCAACAATGGGAATGCAGTGAAGTAAGTCAAAGCACCCAACAAGCAACCGGCCATGATGATCGGCTTGCGGCCGATTTTGTCAGACAAAGCGCCGAACACGACGAAGAAAGGCGTACCAATCACCAGCGAGGCGGCGATCAGCAAGTTGGCGGTTACGCCGTCTACTTTGGCAATCGTCGTCAAGAAGAACAATGCGTAGAACTGGCCCGTGTACCACACCACAGCCTGACCAGCGGTCAAACCCAGCAATGCAATGATCACGATCTTGAGGTTTTTCCACTCGCCGAAAGACTCGGACAATGGTGCCTTGGAGGTTTTGCCTTCGGCCTTCATTTTCTGGAAAGCGGGTGACTCGTTCATGCTCAGGCGGATCCAGACGGAAATAGCCAACAGGAAGATCGACACCAGGAACGGCACGCGCCAGCCCCAGTCAGCAAAGGCTGCTTCGCCCACAGCGGTACGCACTCCCAGAATCACCATCAAGGACAAGAACAAGCCCAGCGTTGCGGTGGTTTGGATCCACGAGGTGTAAGCACCGCGTTTGCCGTTAGGCGAGTGCTCGGCCACGTAAGTAGCCGCGCCGCCGTATTCACCGCCCAGCGCCAAGCCTTGCAGCATGCGCAGAGCAACCAAAATCACCGGGGCTGCAACGCCGATAGTGGCGTAGTTAGGCAGCAAGCCGACGATGAAGGTCGCCGCACCCATGATCACAATCGTGACCAGGAAGGTGTATTTGCGGCCGATCATGTCGCCCAAGCGGCCAAACACCAAGGCGCCGAAAGGACGCACCAAGA
Organism: Polaromonas sp.; assembly: GCA_031390175.1. Classification (GTDB taxonomy): domain Bacteria; phylum Pseudomonadota; class Gammaproteobacteria; order Burkholderiales; family Burkholderiaceae_C; genus JAAFIP01. The sequence goes on along the minus strand of JANMTF010000062.1, from coordinate 16,699 downwards.
AGCCTGCTGCAAATGCCAACAAGGCAAAAATATAGGCGGCCGAAGGGTCCAGGCCCGAGAAAAACTGCTTCGCGATAATCGCGGCGAGTGAACCGTACAAATAAAAGTCATACCATTCAAACACCGTGCCCAGAGAAGAGGCAAAAATCACCTTCTTTTCTGTGGGAGTCATCCCGGTATCGGGTGCTGTTGCTATTGCTGTTGCCATGCGACAAGTCTCCTGCAAATAATAAAACGCACTCCGACGGAATGCGAAGCACCGAATATCAAGGTATGCACTGACCCTGCCCTGACGTGAAGCTTTTCACGTTCTTACAAGATTGGTAACAACCCTTAACAGTCGTTTCGCTATGTGGTTTTACGAGTGAGGCCCAAGGGTAAACCCGATGCTTCAAGCCAGGCTGAATGGGAAAACCACGGGTCCTCCATGAGGCGTTGGCGCAACATGGGCAGGGCATCTAAGCCCCAAAAAACGTCTTGATCGACCTGCATGCTGGGTACGCCAAAAATACCGCCTGCGATGGCCGAATCGGTATTGGCTCTAAGTTCGGCTTTCACGTCGTCGCTGGTGGCGGGCCTGGCAGGCTGGAGCTGCGTGGTTAACTGGGCCAAGCGTTGGACATCGCTTGCTTCCAGCCCAGTCGTCCATACATGGCGAAAAATGGTTTCTGCTACGTAGCGGTTGCAGGTGCCGTTTGAACCGCAAGCCAATGCCAAGCGCAGCAGACCGATGGGGTTGAACGGGTGGCTGGCCGGTGCTTGCATCGGCAGGCCATGCTCGCGGGCGAGCCAGAGCATTTGGCGGTATGTCCAGGTGCGCTTGGGGGCAATTTCTGCGGGGCCAAGCTGTCCGTAGTGGTTTAGCATGGCCGCGAACAGCACCGGCTTGTAAGTTACCTCGTAGCTTAGACCTTGCAGCGCCACTGGCAGGCGTTCAAACGCAAGGTAGGCATAGGGCGAGATGAAGTCGAGATAGAAGGTGATGTGTTTCATTGTTTGAGCTCACGTTGCGCCAGTTGTACCCACACTGCGCGCTTGTATGCATCATCGGCCTGACCCCAGGCGGCAATCTCGTCCAAGGTACGCAGGCAGCCTTGGCAATAACCACTGGCAGCTTCCAGCAGGCAAATGCCGGTGCAGGGACTTGGCGCGGGGGGATCTTGTCTTTGCACGACATCGGCTACGGGGGCGCCAGATAATTTTTGCAACGCCTCGGGCGATATTTCAAACACCGCGTGGGGATGGCCTGCAGCCGCCCACACGGTGGCAAAGCGAAACAGCTCACGGTCTATTAAACTGACCGGCTGCGTGCTGTGTGCCACGGGCGATACGCCGCCGATGGCAAAGCCGGTTTTAGCTTTGACAAACTCTGCATCGGCCCGGCCTAGCTGGGTGCCGTCTGTACACACCAAGGCTTGTACTTTTGCCTCGTCTACGCGCTTGTCACCCGAGGTGATCACCAACACAGCAGCGTCGTCGCTTTTGCGGCGAAAAATAATGCTCTTGGCAATTTGTCCCACGGTGATGCCCAGTGCATCAGCCGCTTGCTGCGCTGTACGGGCAGCGTCATCGAGCATACGGGGCGTTTGCGCATGACCCGCAGCTTGTAGAAAAACCGCCACACGCTGGACACTTTCAGGCAGAAATTTATGATCCAAAATGACTCCTGGCCTTTTAAAGTATTGTAGGAGCAGCTACTCTATTGATAGTATGAAAGCGGTTATAAAAACCTGCACTGTCCGCACAGTGGCTATGCAGCCACACGTTTGTTCAGCAGCGCCAGCGCCGCGCGTGACTGCGGCTTGCGCTCCAAATGGTCGCTGATAAATTTACCTGCGTCAATCAGTTTGTCCAGATCGATACCCGTCTCAATGCCCATGCCGTGCAGCATGTAGACCACGTCTTCAGTGGCGACGTTGCCCGTTGCGCCCTTGGCATAGGGGCAACCGCCCAAGCCTGCAATCGAGGTGTCGTACTGCCACACGCCCATCTCCAGCGACACCACGGTATTGGCCAGCGCCTGGCCGTAGGTGTCGTGGAAGTGGCCGGATACATCGTTGATGGCGTAATGTTTCAACGTCGCTTCCATGGCGGCCTGCACCTTGCGCGGCGTGCCCACGCCAATGGTGTCGGCCACGCCGATGTGCTGCACGCCGATGCCTTTCATCAGCGCGGCCAAACGGCTCACCTGCTGGGGCGCGACCTCGCCTTCATACGGGCAGCCCACCGCGCAGCTCATGGCCCCGCGCACGTAAATGCCTGCGGCGCGCGCGGCGGCCACTACGGGTGCAAAGCGCTCGATGCTCTCGGCTATCGAGCAGTTGATATTGCGCTGGCTAAAGGCCTCGCTGGCAGCGGCAAAGACCACGATCTCGTCGGGCTGGCTTTTCACCGCCGCTTCAAAGCCCTGCATATTGGGGGTGAGCACGCTGTAACGCACGCCGGGCTGGCGCGTGATGCCGGCCATCACCTGGGCGTTGTCGGCCATCTGCGGCACCCACTTGGGGCTGACGAAGCTGGTGACTTCGATCTCTTTCAATCCCGCGTCTTGCAGCTTGTGAACCAGGGCGATTTTGATGTCGGCAGGCACGGGTTGCTTTTCATTTTGCAGTCCGTCGCGCGGGCCAACATCGACGAGTTTGACTTTTGTGGGGTATGCCATTTTGTTCAATAACCTTTGTTTCTGTCGACCACACCGGCTACGCTGTGGCCGCTTTGCAATGCCAGCATTTTGGCCGCGATCTGCGCAATGCTCTCGTCACGCAGGGTGCGGGCCGAGGTATGGGGTGTAAGGGTGATTTTCGGATGTTTCCAGAATGCGTGCTCGGCAGGCAGCGGCTCCTGGCGGAACACGTCCAGCGTGGCTCCTGCCAAGTGGCCGCTGCCCAGCAGGGCTAGCAAGTCGGCATCTACCAGGTGCGCACCGCGCGCCACGTTGATGACGTAGCCTCCGAGTTGCAACTTGCCCAGAGTACGCTGGTTCAAGATATTTTCGGTTTGCGCCGTCAGCGGCAGCAGGCAGACCAGCACTTTACTGTGGCGCAAAAATTCGTCCATCTGGTCTGCCCCGTGCCAGCAACGCACGCCGTCCAACTGCTTGGGGCTTTGGCTCCAGCCGTGGACGGGGAAGTCAAATTCCGTCAGCGCTTTGGCTACGCGCGCGCCCAACACGCCCAGGCCGAGCACACCCACGGGAAAATCGGCGCGGCTGCGCGGCTTGCGAAACGACCACTTGCCAGCTTGCGTGTCGGCCTCGTAAGCATCGAACTCTCTGAAGTGGCGAATCACGGCATGGCAGACATACTCCGCCATTTGCACCGACATGCCCGCATCGTCCAGGCGCACGATCTGGGTGTGGGCAGGTGCGCGCAGCTTGAGCAAAGCATCCACACCTGCACCGATGTTAAAAGCCGCTTTGAGCGCAGGCTGCTCGTCAAACAATTGCTGGGGCGGTGCCCACACCACGGCATAGTCGGCCTGCGGTGCGCCGCTCTGCCAGAGGCTTACCTCCGCTTGCGGCAGAGCCGCCTTCAGGCCAGAAAGCCAAGGCTCGGCTTTGGTGTCGGTACAGCAGAAAGTGATGCGCATAGGAATACAGAGAAATGGAAACCAGAATTATTGCCTATCCATGCCGCCGTCTCTTACCCCCTCTCCCGCTCGCGGGAGAGGGCTGGGGTGAGGGCATCCGAATGTGACAAACAATGCAACGCCGCTTAGGCCGCCAAAGTAAGCAGTTCCGCCCCCTCCGCCACCTGGTCACCCGGCGCATACAGCAGCTCGGCCACCGTGCCGTCTTTCGGCGCGGCAATGCTGTGCTCCATCTTCATCGCGTCCATCACGGCGAGAAGCTGGCCGCTTTTCACCTTGTCGCCCACCTTGACGGCAAACGACACCAGCTTGCCGGGCATCGGTGCGGTCAAGCGCCCGTTCTCGGTATGCGCCTCGCCCGCATGAGCGAACATGTCAATAGCTATAATTTTAGTAGCTGCGTGCGCACTGTAAATATGCACTTCTGTGCCTTTTGCATGGGAAACTGCATAACAAGTCGCCGTGCAGCGCTGTCCGGCAAAGTCCAGTGCAATACCTTGGGCTGTGGACGTAAAACTGAGCACACCTTGCACGGTCTGCGCCTGTGGCGCAGTGTTGACCCCGCTTGCTGTCGGCGTGTTGGGCGCAGTCTGAATAGCCGCTTTATCGACCTGCAAGTGCAAAGCACCGTCATGCAAATAGGTCAGTACGGCATCCACCGCCTCGCCGTGGAACTCCAGCTCAAAACGGCGCGTCGCCACACCATAGGCGCGCCAGCCATCGCGGCGGCTAAACGGGTCGGCGGTTTGCTGCGCGCGTTCCGCTATTAAAGTACTAGCTACTTGCGCAGCAACTGCAAGCGCTAGGCCTAATTTTTCTTGGTGAAAGAGCACCGCAGCTTCGCGCGGGATAAGTGCGGTGTCCAGGTTAGCCTCTGCAAAGGACGGGCTTTGCACCACATGGCGCAGAAACTGCACATTGGTATTCAGGCCGACGATATGCGTTTGCGCCAACGCGTTGTCCAGCTTGGACAGCGCCTCGTCGCGGGTTGTGCCATGCACAATCAGCTTGGCGACCATCGAGTCGTAATACGGCGAGATGGCATCGCCCTGGCGCACGCCAGAGTCCACGCGCACGCCGCCGCGCGCAAACTGCGTGCAGTCGGGCAGGCCGTAGACCTGCAAACTACCCGTCGCAGGTAAAAAATTATTGTCCGGGTTCTCGGCGCAAATACGCGCTTCGATGGCGTGGCCAGTGATGCGCAACTGGTCTTGCTGCAAGGGCAGCTTCTCGCCAGAGGCCACGCGCAGTTGCCATTCCACCAGATCCAGCCCGGTAATCGCCTCGGTGACCGGATGCTCCACTTGTAGCCGTGTATTCATCTCCATAAAGAAGAAGCTCATCTCACCGCCCGGCTTTTGTTCGACGATAAATTCAACAGTACCAGCTCCCACATAGTTCACCGCCCGTGCCGCTGCCACCGCCGCCGCGCCCATCTGCTCACGCATCGCTTGCGTCATGCCCGGCGCAGGCGCTTCTTCCAATACTTTTTGGTGGCGACGCTGCACGCTGCAATCGCGCTCGAACAAATAGACGTAGTTGCCGTGGGTATCACCAAACACCTGGATCTCGATATGCCGTGGGCGCTGGACATACTTTTCAATCAGCACCGCATCATCGCCAAAGCTATTGATGGCCTCACGCTTGCAGCTTTGCAGCGCGGCATCAAAGTCTTCTGATTTATCCACCGCACGCATGCCCTTGCCGCCACCGCCTGCGCTGGCTTTGATGAGCACCGGGTAGCCTATCGCATCGGCCTCATTTTTGAGCAACGCTGCATCTTGGTTAGCCCCGTGGTAGCCCGGCACCAAGGGCACACCCGCCTTAGCCATCAGGCGTTTGGACTCTGCCTTGAGCCCCATGGCTTTGATGGCAGACGGCGGCGGGCCGATAAACACCAGCCCCGCGCCCGCGCAGGCCTGCGCAAACTCTTCATTCTCACTCAAAAACCCATAACCCGGGTGAATCGCTTGCGCGCCCGTGGCCTTGGCCGCAGCGATGATGGCCTGCCAGCGCAGGTAGCTGTCTTTGGGCGCATTGCCGCCGCTGTCGCTGCCCGGCAGGCCAATGGCTACCGCTTCATCGCATGCGGACACATGCTTGGCATGAGCATCCGCCGTGGAATACACCGCCACGGTTTGGATGGCCATGCGCGCGCAGGTGGCGGCCACTCGGCAAGCGATTTCGCCGCGATTGGCGATGAGTATTTTGCTAAACATCAAGCTGTCCTTGGAGTACCAGAGAAAAATTCAGACGCACGGCGCACGATTACTTTAAGAAACTTCAGCAGCGTGACAATCAGCACCACCGACAGCGCCAGCACAATGCACAGCACAATGCCAAATGCAATCGGGTAGTTGGTGGCCAGCCACATCATGCCCATCACGCTGCCTTCTTCCACCAGGCTCATGGCGATGTTGCTAAACGGCTCGGGGGATGTGTTGATGGCGGCGCGCGTAGTGGCTTTGGTGGCGTGCGCGGTAGCGGCCAAGGTGCCGCCCAGCAAACCGGCCACCATGCCCATGGTGGCGCTGTCGGCACCAAACACACCTGCTGCAAGCGCCGCGCCTGCTGGCACGCGGATAACGGTGTGAATCATGTCCCACAGCGTATCCACTCCAGGAATTTTGTCGGCAAAAAACTCCACAAACAGCATGGCCCCGCTACCGGCCAGCATGGCGGGATGCTGCAGCACACTCAAGCCGCTGGGCAAAGGGATAAGCCCCATATAGCCCGCGATGCCGGTGATAAACACCACCAAGTACAAGCGAATCCCACTGGCCCAGCCCAGCGCGGCAGCCAGCGCGGCCAACCCGGCCATGTCCATGCCGCCCAGGGCTTTGCCCGCTGTGCCTGCCACGTCGCCACCGCTGGCAAACAGGCCGGAGATGAGTTGCTGCAAATAGGGAAAAATGGCGTCCATACGGGCTCCTAGGTGGGGTGGTGCGCTTGGGTCGCTGGCGCAACGGACTAGTTCAGCCAGCTGGGTTTGCGCTTTTGCAAGAACGACGATACCCCTTCTTTGCCCTCAGGGCTAGAGCGGATGTCGGCTATACCTGCAACGGTGGCCTCGACCAACGGTTGACTGATCTCCCGCTCGGCCACGTCCCGTACCAACTTTTTGCACACTTTCACGGCATTCGGGCTGGCGTTGCACAGCGCGGTGGTCAGTTCCAGCACTTTGGTGTCTAACTGGTCGGCAGTCACCAGCTCGTGCACAAAGCCGATGCGTAGCGCCTCTGCTGCGTTAAAGCGTTCTGCTGTCAAAAAATAGCGGTGCGCCGCGCGCGCGCCCATGGCGCGGATCACATACGGGCTGATAGTGGCGGGGATCAAACCCAGTTTGACCTCGCTCAGGCAGTAGTTCGCTGAATCGACCGACACCGCGATATCGCAAGCCGCCACCAGACCCATGCCGCCTGCGTAGGTATCGCCCTGCACGCGCGCCACCGTGGGCTTGGGGCATTCGTAGATGGTGCGCAGCATCTCGGCCAGCTTGGCCGCGTCCGCCAAATTCTCACTGCGCGAGTAGTCGGCCATCTTGCGCATCCAGTTCAGGTCTGCGCCCGCGCAAAATGCCGTGCCCTCTGCCGCCAGGACGATGCAGCGCACGTCGTCTCTCTGGCCCAGCTCGGCAAAAGCAGCCGTTACCTCGGCAATCACGCTGTCGTTAAATGCATTGCGCACATCGGGGCGGTTGAGGGTGATGCGGCCAATGTGGCCTTGCACCTGGATGCGCAGTGTGGGTAAAGTTTGGCTGGAAGTCATGTTGTACAACTCTTAGGGAATTCAATAGCGTTTGGCAGCTTCGTCCAGCATCACCTCCGTCGCGCCGCCGCCGATGGCCAAGATGCGGGCATCGCGCCACAGGCGCTCAATCGCAGTTTCGCGCATGTAGCCCATACCGCCATGGAACTGCTGGCAGGTGTGCAGCACTTCATTGACCAGCTCGCCCGTGAGCGCTTTGAGCAAAGACACGTCTTGCACCACGTCTTTGCCCTGCGTGACCAGCCAGGCGCAGTGGTACATGTACTGGCGTGCCGCGCGCGTTTTGGCGTCCAGCATGGCCAGGCGCTGGCGCACGGTTTGCTTGTCCCACAAGGTGGCGCCAAAGGCGGGGCGCTGGCGCACATAGTCCAGCGTGAGTTTGAGTGCCTGCGTGCAGTGGCCGACTGCCATGGCACCCAGAGCAATGCGCTCGGTTTGAAAGTTTTTCATGATCGAGTAAAAGCCCTTACCTTCCTCGCCGAGTAAATTGCCAGCGGGGATGCGCACATTGTCCAGCACCAGCTCGGCGGTGTCCGAGCTGAGCCAGCCGGTCTTTTTAAGCGCACGACCGACGCTAAAGCCGGGCGTACCTTTTTCTACGATAAAGATAGACACCGCATGCCGCGCCGTCCCGGTGCGCGCGGCGATGAAATACAGGTTGGCGTGCACGCCGTTAGTGATGAACATCTTGGTGCCGTTAAGCACCCATTCATCGCCGTCCCGCTTGGCCGTGCTGCGCATACCCGCCACGTCTGACCCCGCGCCCGGCTCGCTGATGCCCACGGCGGTAATCGTCTCGCCACTGATGATGCCCGGCATGTAGCGCGCCTTTTGCGCTGGCGTGCCCGCGTGGTGCAGGTGCGGGCTGGCCATGTCGGTATGCACCAGGGCGGTGATGATGAAGCCCGCAAAGGTAGACTGCGACAGCGCCTCGGCAAACACCAAATTGGTCATAGCATCCGCCTGCGCGCCGCCGTACTCGCTCTCGTACATCAAACCAAACAGCCCCGCCGCGCCCATCTTGCGCAGCACCTCACGCGGCACGCAGCCTGCGTCTTCCCAGGCCTGGGCATGCGGTTCCACCTCGCGGGCAATAAAGCGGGCGATTTGCTCACGCAGTTGGGTGTGTTCGGGGGTGTCGTAGAGAGTGGGGGTCATGGTGTGGTTTTCAGTGTTTCCATACCTTGAGACCTCTCAAGGTTTCCATCACATCAAAATCGGCATCGCGGTGCAAGAGCGTGTGTTGATGGGTGATGCAGTAGCTGGCCAAAAGCACATCGATGGGACTGCGAATGGTGTAGCCCTGCGCCCGGAGTTCCCGGTAATGCTCGGCAGCTAGCAAAGCATTTTCCAAGCCGCCAATTTCGACTACGTTGAGCGTCAAAAGCAATTCTTGCGCACGGCGCTGTTCTGCTGGCCGAGAGAAACCTCGCATTACCTCAAACACCACCAAATCCGCCACACCAACATCTTCATCTGCACTGCCCAGCGACCTGTCCAGACGCTCGGTGTACTTGCTGCGGTCACCGCGAAAGTAGTCAATCCAAACGCTGGAGTCCACAAGAATCATGCGGCCTCAAGCGATTTAACGGGACGCGATGTCTTGCCCTTTGGTTTCACAGCAGTCTGCGCTTGCCGCTCGGCGCGCACTTTCGCCCAGGCTGCGTCGGAATCATCCCAATGCAAAGTGCCTCGGGCCGCTCTGATGGCCGCATACGCCTTGCGCCGTGCAATGAGGCGCAAGCCCTCCTCCACGGCATCCTTCTTGGTTTTGAAATCGCCTGCCTGCATAGCCGCAGCCATCAATTGGTCGTCGATCACGATATTGGTTCGCATTGCGCACTCCCTGGTGAATGTGTATAAATTTTATAAATTATACACATTACATGCGAAACACGCCAAATTTCGGCTCTGGAATCGGCGCATTCATGCTGGCGGCCAGTCCCAGCGCCAACACGCGCCGCGTGTCTGCCGGATCAATCACGCCATCATCCCAAATGCGGGCGCTGGCATAGTAGGGGTGGGACTGGGTAGCAAACTGGTCGAGCATGGGTTGTTTGAAGGCGGCTTCTTCCTGTGCGCTCCAGCTGCCGCCTTTGGCTTCGATGCCGTCGCGGCGCACCGTGGCTAGTACGGCAGCGGCTTGCTCGCCGCCCATGACGCAGATGCGTGCGTTGGGCCACATCCACAAAAAGCGAGGGCTGTAGGCGCGGCCGCACATGCCGTAGTTGCCCGCGCCGTAGCTGCCGCCGATGATGATGGTGAACTTCGAAACAGTCGCCGTGGCCACAGCCGTGACCATCTTGGCCCCGTGGCGGGCAATGCCTTCGTTCTCTACCTTGCGGCCCACCATAAAGCCGGTGATGTTCTGCAAAAACACCAGCGGGATTTTGCGCTGGCAGCACAGTTGGATAAAGTGCGCGCCTTTCTGCGCCGACTCGCTGAACAAGATGCCGTTGTTGGCGATGATACCGACCATCAGGCCCTCCACGCGAGCAAAGCCCGTCACCAAGGTACTGCCAAAGCGCGCTTTGAATTCGTCAAACTCGCTGCCATCCACAATGCGGGCAATGATCTCGCGCACGTCATACGGTTTGCGGGTGTCCACAGGTACCACGCCGTACAGCTCTTCGGGTGCATACTTGGGAGGCGCTATTTTTTCAGTAGCTGCCCCCGCAATATACTGCTGTGCTGGAGGCTTATTTATATTCAAATTACGCACAATATTGCGGGCAATACCCAGCGCGTGCGTATCGTTTTGCGCCAAGTGGTCGGCCACCCCGGACAGGCGGGTATGCACATCGCCACCGCCTAAATCTTCTGCGCTCACTATCTCGCCGGTAGCCGCTTTGACCAGCGGTGGGCCACCTAAAAAGATGGTGCCCTGGTTTTTGACGATGATGGTCTCGTCGCTCATCGCAGGCATGTACGCGCCGCCCGCAGTGCAACTGCCCATCACCACGGCAATCTGCCCAATGCCCTGCGCGCTCATCTGCGCCTGGTTGTAAAAGATACGACCAAAGTGGTCGCGGTCGGGGAACACATCGTCCTGGTTGGGCAGGTTCGCGCCGCCCGAGTCCACCAGGTACACGCAGGGCAGGTTGTTTTGCTGCGCAATCTCCTGGGCGCGCAAATGCTTCTTTACCGTCATGGGGTAGTAGGTGCCGCCTTTCACCGTAGCGTCGTTGCAGACAATCATGCAGTGCACACCGTTCACACGGCCTATGCCTGCTACCAAACCCGCAGCAGGCGCGCTGTCCGTGCCGTCGCGGTCAGGGTACATGCCCATGGCGGCTAATGGGGCGATCTCTAAAAACGGTGTACCGGGGTCCAGAAGCATTTGCACCCTGTCGCGGGGCAGCAGCTTGCCGCGCGCTACGTGCTTGGCGCGCGCTGCATCACCACCGCCTAGCTGGGTTTGGGCAATGCGTGTGCGCAGATCGTCCACTACCGTGCGCATCGCAGCCGCGTTGGCCAAAAAATCGGCCGAACGGGCGTTCAGCTGTGTCTCCAAAACGGGCATAGTGTTCTTTCAACAAAAGCGGGTGGAATTTTTGTGATGCAAAAATCTAGTTGACGTTTACGTAAACGTCAACTACATGAATTGTGGCAGATTTCAAGCCAAAAGCGCAGGCAAATGCGCCATATCGTTGAAAATCTGCGCCGCGCCCACGTCCCTCAGCGCTCTCCCATCACCATGGGGCACATAGGCAAATACGCTAGCCCCAGCAGCCACGCCAGCGCGCGCGCCGTTGGTGGTGTCTTCAATCACGGCGCAGCGCTCGGGGCTAGCGCCCAGCAGCTTGGCAGCAGCCAAATACACGTCGGGGTGCGGCTTGTTGCGCGCATGCTCCAGGCCGCTGAAGATGCGGCCTTCAAAGAAATCGATCAAGCCAATTTTGGTGAGCTGCAACATGATCTTGCCGCGATCAGCGCCCGATGCACAGGCAATGCGGCCCTGTGTGGTGGCATGCAGCGCCGCCACAGTGTCTCGTATATTGGGCACCGCAGTCAGGCGTGCATGCAATGCAGCATCGCGCCTGTCCCGAAATTCGGCGAGCCACTGCTGCGTGACCACCTTGCCGGTGTGCCGCTCAATCAGTGGTGCTTGATCGATGACTGCGTGGCCGACAAAGGTAGCAAAGCACTCTTCAGAGCTGATGGCCCAACCCTGCTCGATCAGCATGTCACGCAGCACGCCATTGGTAATAGGTTCGCTATCGGCCAGAATGCCGTCGCAGTCAAACAGTACTGCCTCAAAACGCATAAACACTCCTGAGCTATAGATTTAATAGCTAATCTTGTATTATTCTAACGTTGGGAAGCCTGAGACTGGTCTAATTCCGTGCTCGCTCTGGTGCTTGGTGTGCCGACTCATGGGCTGGGCTCGCTCTGGCACTTGGTGTGCACAGCTCCGCGGCTGTCCCCCGCCCTTCGGGCTCCTCCTTTATGCCGCTGCGCTGTGCACACCAAGCGCCAGAGCTGCGTACTGGTTTAGTTGGGGCTCCAGCGTTGGATCGCGTACCGCTTCCGCAAGAGCTGGTCGGCGGTGTACTCAGCGCAGCGGCATAAAGGGGGAGTAGGCTGCCCTAGGCAGCCACGGAGGACAGCCGCGGAGCTGAGTACACCGTCGGCCAGCTCCCGTACAAGACTTAGCGAGTCCCCCTGAGTACACGACCGGCCAGACAAAGAGTGACCTACATGTCATTCATCCCCATTGCAGGAAGCACCAATCAAGTCTTACGCATCAACCCATCCAGCCGCGTGTCCCACTGCCCACCCGGCAACACACCGGCCAGCGCCGAATCAGACAAGCCAAAGCTGCGATGCAGCACCTGCCCGAGTACAGCGCGGTAGTCGTGGTGAGCGGGCAGGTCGCGGTTTTCGTTCAGGTTGCCGCGTGCCATGCCTGTCCACTGGCCGTGCCACTTGCTGCCGTTGACGGGGTTGCCTATCAACCACATCGCATTGCCAAAACCATGGTCTGTGCCCTTGGTGCCATTCTCGGCACTGGTGCGGCCAAACTCGCTCATCACCACGATCATGTCGCCACTCTCGCTGAACTCTTGGCGCAGCTGGGCGATGCCTCGGGCCAAGTTACCCAGCCTGCTAGCCAGTTGCCCGGTGACGTTGCCTTGGTTGGCATGCGTGTCCCAGCCGCCTGCGGACAAAAAGCCCAGCGACAGGCTGCGGTCGTTGCGCATCAAAGTGCCCAGGTGCTGTGCGTCAAGCTGCAGGCCTGCAGGGTCCGCTGCGCCGTTGCTGGCAGCCTGCATTTGGGCGTTTTGCGCGGCGGTGTTGGCGGGGGTGCCGTCTTTGTCCAGTGGGCGGTTCATCATGTTGGTTTGCTCACGCAGTGCGGTGGCGCGTTGTGCGTTCATGGCGCTGCGGGCGTCCCCCAGTTCTTGCGCGCTGCGCATGCGGCTGTCTGCGCCTTGGCGAAAGGCGATGCTGACTTTGTCGTTGCCTGCATACAAGTCCATCAACGCTTGGCGCTGGACAGGGTTGCCCAGCACACCCAGGCGCTCTGCCGCGTGGCCTTGCGGGATAAGTTTGACCTTGGCATTGCCCGCCAAAATAGCGGGGTTGGCCTCGCCCACACCCAGTGCAGTAGGGTTTTTGTTCAAACTGGCCAGTTGGTTGATCCAGCCCGGTGCGCCACTGGTTTTGCCCAAGTGCGCGGTCTCCATTTGGTATTGCGCGTCAAAGTGCGACCGGTTGGGCGCGGGCATGCCCGCTGCAGGCACGAAGCTGAGCACGCCTTGCTGCCACAGCGGCATCAGCGCGGCCATGGCGGGGTGCATGCCAAAGGTGTTGTCCAGCCTCAACGCCGTTTGCGCGGTGCCGTCAGGCGCTGCAATGGCGATGGTGGGGCGAAGCTGGTAGTAGTCGGCATCGGCATAGGGCACAAAGGCGGACAGCCCATCGTAGGCACCGCGCAAAAATACCACCACCAAACGGCCTTGGGTTTTGGTGCCTGACGGTGCGGCCTGCGCCCACACACGCGGGCTAGCGGCCAGGGCCAAACCGGTGCCCAGGCCTGCTGCCAGGCTGTGCAACATATGGCGGCGGGAAAAAGAGTGTTCGTGCATGGTTAATTCCAAAAAGGATCCTGCTTATTCCATTTCTACATCATCAATGTCTAGGCGCGGAGCCGCAGGCAGTGCTTTAGCACGGCAAGGCGACGCAACAACGACAGGCATGATGTAGGAACGCAATTACTTGCTCATAAAGTCCGGGCTGGCCAGCATCAGGCCGCTGCGCAGGCTGGGCGCTTCGCGGGCAATGCGGATCTGGCTGGCGGGGCTTAAAAAGGTTTGCAAATAGGTCGGCTCGCTCATCCGGTTGCCTAAGGCCAGCGCATAGTCTGCGCGGCGGGTCAGCGCCTCGGGTGCGAGCCAGGTGGCAGCGCTGGTTTTGTAGCCATCAGGGGTGGGCCAGGCGTGCAGTGGCTGGCCTGCTTGGTTCAAGAAGCCTACAGTTTGCTGGATATCGCGCGGATCTTTCACGCCGCCCTGGGCAGTAAGCGCAGAGCAGGCGTAGTCCAGCGGGGTTTTAAACAAGCCGTTGTCTGCGCTCCAAAACTCGGGTGCCTCCACGATGGCCTGCATGAGCGCGCGTATGTCGCCCTGCGTGCGGGTGAAGGTGCTGGCCAATTTCTCTAACAAAGCTTGACTGGGTTGGTCAGACACAAAGGTTTGCGCTAAACGCAGGGTCACGCGCTTGGCCGTGGCGGGGTGGCGCGCCAGCATGCGGATAGCGTCTTCGCCCTCTTGCTTGCCCGCGTTTTTGAAGTTCTGGCCTAGCAGCACTTTGTCGCCCGTGTCATGCTGGCGCGGGTTGAAGGCAAAGCCTTTGCCTTGGCCCAGCTGCACTGTCCAGCCTGTCAGTATGCGCGCCAGCTCGCGCACATCGGCTTGGGTGTAGCCAGCGCCTACGCCCAGGGTGTGCAGCTCCATCAGTTCGCGGGCGTAGTTTTCGTTCAAACCGCGCACGTTGCTCTGGGCTTGGTCCAGGTATAGCAGCATGGCGGGGTGGTGCGCGCTGGCCAAGAGCAGGTCTTCAAACTTGCCCAATGCATGGGTGCGCAGGGTGGTGGCGTAGTTGCCGATGAAAGCGCGTGTCGGGCCCTTGGTAATGGACACATTGAAGTGGTTAAACCAAAACTCGGTCATTTTGGCCAAGAGAGGGTGTTCCAGCGCGCCATCGCTGCACGCCATCACACGCCAGGCGGCAGCGCTGCGCACGATCTCACGCAAAAAGCGCTCTTCCACTACGGCTTTATCAGCATCGCTGTCGGGCGCGTTCGTGGTGCGCTCCCGTAGCTTTTTACGCGCTTCATTGAAGGCATGAAAGTCACGCGCCAGATCGTCTACCGGGGCGTTAAATGCGGCCAATTCGGCTGGAACGTTGGCGCTTTTTTGGCTGGCTGCGTACGCGCCATCGATTTGCTGCATGGCCCAGGCTTTGGGGCCGGTTTGCGCTGCCTGCGCGCTGGCCGGGCTGGGGCCGTAGCCCAGGCGCGAGGTGGCGCGCCATACCGCTGCGGGGCCGCTGTCGGTTTGCGCAAGCGCTTGGGTGCCCAAGCACAGGAGGGCGCAAGCTATGGCAATGAACGGTAGCCTGCGCGCGAGATGGCTCGTGGGTGACGGGGGGTGTCCGTGCATGGTGGTTTCCTCTGCCTGTGTTTGGGTGTTCAACGTGGCAAAGTGTGACACGGTTGGCAGGTTTACACAGGTTTACCGAGATGCAGGCTAACTTTGATTTAACGCTATTTGGCGGCTTGACGGTGGTTTGGCCCTGGGGCGGTGGCCGCTGGGGCAGCGGCGCTACCTGGCGGCGCATGCGCGGCCCACGCTGCCCGCTACCCCGCACTTGGCCGATACCAGAGCGCTACATATACAGTAGCTGCTCCCGCATTATTCTATTGGGCTACAGGCCTATTACTATCTTAAAACAGCCTAAAAACTGGGTGTTTTTGCGTTTTTTCGTGGCGCGCATGTCATCAGAACTCGTCGAAGGTACATAAAATTATGCGCATTTACGATATTTTGTAGAAAAAATAGATTTTAAGAATAAATTTGAGACTTATTTAACAAAATATTTAACAAATTTTTAATAAAAGTATATTATTAAATAATAAATTTACATAAATATTTAAGTTATAAAGAATAATTTTTGATTTCAATGCAATTTTGACACGTCAATGCTGGATAGTTGGTGTTTAAAAAAAGTACTATTCAGTACAAATTTGATTGAGGCTGATCCAGTACGGCAGGCAATTGCAGAGAGCCTCCCACGCCAAGGCATCTGGGCTTGCCTGGCGCCTGTCTAGCGCAGCCGCCGCTGGCTACAATTGGCCGAGCCATGCGACTTGTCTTGCCAAGCAACTTGTATTTGCCACCCACGCCCCTATCTACTGGGGCGTAGTTATTTGTTTTGACCCTTCCTATCTGCCATGACCAAAAAAACCCTCAGTTTCCAAGCCGAAGTAGCCCAGCTGCTTCACCTTGTCACCCATTCCCTGTACAGCAACAAAGAAATCTTTGTCCGCGAGCTGGTGTCCAACGCGTCTGACGCCTGCGACAAACTGCGTTTTGAGGCCATCAACGACACCGGCCTGTACGAAGACGCGCCGAATCTGGAAGTGCGCATCAGCTACGACGCAGCAGCCAAAACCCTCACCATTGCCGACAACGGCATTGGCATGACCCAGCAAGACGCTATCGACCACTTGGGCACCATCGCCAAGAGTGGCACCAAAGACTTTATGGGCAAGCTGGCGGATGCACAAAAAGCCGATGCCAAAGACCAAGGCTCGCTGATTGGCCAGTTTGGCGTGGGCTTTTATTCGGGCTTTATGGTGGCCGATAAAATCACCGTCGAGTCGCGCCGCGCCGGGGACGATGCCAAAGAGGGCGTGCGCTGGATCAGCGGCGGCACCGGCGAGTTTGAGGTGGAGCAGATCAGCCAAGCCCAGCGCGGCACCACCATCACATTGCACCTGCGCGACGACGCGCTGGAGTACGCCAACAGCTACAAGCTCAAAGGCATCATCAGCAAATACTCAGACCACATCAGCCTGCCCATCATGATGGAGAAGGAAGAGTGGAAAGAGGGCGAAGCCATCGACGCAGCCGACCCCACCAAGGGCACCAAGGGTGGCGGCATGGTGAAATCGGGCGAGTGGGAAAAGGTCAACGCCGCAGCCGCGCTGTGGGCCCGCAATAAAAAAGAAGTCAGCAAAGAGCAGTACGACGACTTTTACAAACAAATCAGCTACGACCAAGAAGCCCCGCTGGCCTACACGCATAACCGCGTAGAAGGCAGCACCGAGTACACC
>JANMTF010000054.1:0-25469 GCA_031390175.1 Polaromonas sp. | reverse complement strand
ATCTGGCCGTATGGTGTTGACCACCGGCAACAAGTCCGAAATGGCGACTGGCTATTGCACGCTGTATGGCGACATGGCGGGCGGCTTTGCGGCGATCAAAGACATCGCGAAAACGACTGTTTTCAAGCTTTGCCTGTGGCGCAACCAGAACGACCCGAACGGCACGGGCAGCAACCCGATACCCGAGCGCATCATCACCCGCCCGCCCAGCGCAGAGCTGCGCGCCGACCAAAAAGACCAAGACAGCTTGCCGCCCTACGAGGTGCTGGACGCGATTTTGGAGCGCTACATGGAAAACGACCAAAGCATCGCCGAGATTTTGGCCGCTGGTTTTGCACCGGCAGATGTGCAGCGCGTCACCCATCTGATCAAAATCAACGAACACAAACGCCGCCAAGCGCCGATTGGTATTCGTGTCACGCACCGCAGTTTTGGCAAGGATTGGCGGTATCCGATCACGAGCAAGTTTCGCGCCTAAATTCTGTCATTCCCGTGAAGGCGGGAATCTATGGTCGCAAGTGTGGATTCCCGCCTTCGCGGGAATGACGGAAGTTGACAAGTAAAACGGCACTCTTTTTTAAGTGATAATCTCTTTAAAAGCTCGTGTTTGCTAATTTAAGAAAGAGACAGATTCCATGAAACTCATCACCGCCATTCTCAAACCGTTCAAACTCGAAGAAGTCCGCGAAGCCTTGGCTGAATGCGGCGTGACGGGTTTAACGGTTACCGAAGTCAAAGGTTTTGGCCGTCAAAAAGGCCACACTGAGTTGTACCGTGGCGCAGAGTATGTGGTCGACTTTTTGCCGAAGGTCAAAGTCGAAGTCACGGTAAAAACCGTCGATGTAGACCGCTGCGTCGAGGCTATCGTCAAAGCTGCGCGCACTGGCAAAATTGGCGATGGAAAAATATTTGTCACCAGCGTCGAGCGCGTCGTGCGTATCCGTACAGGGGAAGAAGACGAGGCAGCGGTGTAACGCCGCAGTCCTTGTTGGGACGTGCTGGTTTACACCCGCACGCGCCCGTCGCCAGTCAGCATGGAGAGTTGCACGAAATGCGATGCCACATGGTCGGTGGCCGACAGGGATATTGCGAAGCCACCATATGACTGGTTACCAATAGCCTCTAATCCGCTGATCAATGCTTCGCGCGTAGTCTTGCCGCTGGCATTGCGCAAACCGTCCACGATCATGCGCGCAGCCAGATAGCCTTCCAGGCTGGAATAATTGGCTGTAGCGCCTTTGCCATAGGCCTTGATAGCGTCGTTGTACTCACGGCCAATGGCTGTTGTCAAGCTGCTGGGCAAGGGCACCACCTGCGACACCACCACACCCGCACCGTCTTTGCCCAGCTCGTCGGCCAGGGCCTGCGTGCCGACGAACGACACGTTAAAGAAAGTACCGCCAAAAGTGGCCTTGCGTGCCTCTCGGATAAATGCAGCGCAGGATTTGTAGGCGCTGACCTGCACAATCGCATCTGGCCCAGCGGCCACCAAGGTTTTGACGGCCGCGGCTACATCCACCGAATTGCGCTCTACCGTGGCCAAGGCAACGGGTTTGAGGCCCTCCTTGTCCAAGGCTTTGACTACGCCGCTCAAACCGGCTTTGCCATAGGCGTCATTTTGGTAAAATACGGCAATCTTCTTTAACCCCAAGTGGTGTAATTGCTTCACGATCAGCGCGGTTTCGTCGTCATACGATGCCCGCAAATGGAACGCCATTTTGTTCAGCGGCTCGCGTAGACTCATGGCGCCGGTGAACGGCGCGATAAACGGCATGCGTTCTTGGGTGGCAAGGGGCAGGGCGGCCAAGCTAGTGGGGGTGCCAATGTAGCCAAACAGAGCAAACGCGTCTTGCGCAATCAGTTTGCGGGTGTTCTCCGCGCAGCGGTCTGGCTCGTAGCCATCGTCCATGGCCAACAGCTCAATGGGCCTGCGGTTGATGCCGCCGCGCGCATTGATTTGCTCAAAATATATTTTGGCCCCCGCGTTGAACTGGATACCCAACTGAGCGGCTGCGCCCGTGAAAGGAGCGGATTGGCCCAAGAGTATTTTGGCCTCAGATTGTGCTTGGGCAGTTTGAAAGCCAGCTACGACAGTAGCAGATGAAAATACCGAAAAAGTTCTACGATTGAGCATACTGAAGATGTTTGAAGCGTGAAATAAGCACGATTTATGTCCTCAATGTAGCAGGTTCGTCACATGGGTGATAGCTCGATTTCCCTAAATTAGTGTGAAAACTTACTAATCAATTGGACGCGAATCCGGGTTCATGCCTGCTGCCTCAATCAGGTGCGCGCACAGTGACTCGGCCTCTGATTCCACTTGCACCATGTCCATTTGCCAATCGCCGACAAAACCTTCGCTCATCGAAGTTTGCAAAAACTCGGTGAGCTTGTCGTAGTAGCCGTTCAGGTTCAGCAACCCAACGGGTTTGTCTAAATAGCCCAATTGCTTGAGCGTCCAGATCTCAAAAAACTCTTCAAAGGTGCCAATGCCGCCGGGCAGGGCGATAAAGGCATCAGAGCGCAAAGCCATCTTGGCCTTGCGCTCGTGCATAGTGTCCACCACATGCAGCTCGGTGCAGTCGGGGTTGGCCCATTCCCGCTCGACCATACCCTTGGGAATAATGCCCACCACGGTACCGCCCGCCTCCAGCGTGGCATGCGCCACAATGCCCATCAGGCCATTTTTACCTCCCCCATACACCAGTTGCCCTCCGTGGCTGCCGATCCAGCGCCCTACCTCGCCAGCCGCATATGCAAAAGCGGGTTGCTCACCACTGCGCGAGCCGCAGTAAACGCACAATGAAAATGATGGTTTAGCCATAAAGGTGGGGTTCGAAAAATTGCCCTACCCGCCTACACGAGAGCGTGTATGTGCGGGATAAGAACGGGAAGGCGGGAGGGATTGAGCTTACGCTGCATACCGGCTGTACAGCGCTGCAGCCCATACCCCAGTGCACAGCAAGATACTGAGCAGCACGGCAGCCGAGCCCATGTCTTTGGCCCGTTTGGACAGGTCATGCCACTCGGGACCAATGCGGTCGATGGCAGTTTCTATACCTGTATTAAGCAGCTCTGTGATCAGCACCAGCACCACTACGGCTACCAACAAGCTTACTTCAAGCCAACTGCGCCCTACCCAAAATGCGCAGGGCACGAGCACCACGCTGCCCAGCGCCTCCTGGCGAAACGCTGTCTCGCCCCAGCCAGCACGCAAGCCGTGCATGGAGTAGCCAGTGGCATGCCACATCCGGTTGATTCCGGTGCGGGATTTTTGTGGATTGACATTGGCCGGGTCTGTAGGTTTCATGCCCCGATTGTCGCGCAATCAGGGACTGTTTTATGTCCGGTGCAGCCAGGATTTGCAGCGCCGCAGCGCATCCACATACTGGATGCGAACAAAGGCTCGCTATTTGCTCATTGGCGCATGGTCAATCAAGCGTGTGCCCGCCAATACGTCATGCAGCAACTGGCGCTGGGGATGGAAGCGGCTGAGCAAGGCATAACAAAGTACCCAACCGATGACGATCACACCCATCTCGCTGCCCGAGAGCTTAAACGGCAGCATGGCGGCCATCGGTGGCAAAAACCACAACCAGCTCAGCGTGTAGCGGGCCAGGGCGCGTAACTGGCTAATTTGCAGACCATCAGTGCCTACCACGCGGATATGCCATGTCTTCATAGCCAGGGTTTGGCCACGGTGCCAAAACCACACAAAGTACACGCCAAACACCACAAACAAAAAACCTTGCAGCAACGGGTGGCGCGCGTCCATGGCGTTGCGCATTTGACCAAGGGTACTGAACAACCAGGTGGCCATGAACGCCACTGCAAACATCAGCATACCCTCGTACATCCAGCAGGCCATACGGCGGCGCAAACTAGGCGTAGTAGATGAGATTGGAGTGCTTGTCATTGCTGGATTTTTTTATATTTGCTACGTTATGCATAGCTGCTCCCGCAATATTCTAGTGGACGGGAGGGGGTTTTTAAACTAAGTTTCGATCCTGCGTGGCCAAACACCGGTTCTGGCAGCATGAGGATGAAGTGCCCGGAGTGAAGCAAACACCGTATACGAGAGAGATGGACAACCAAGGTCAAAAATAGCGACCCAATACACCAGCTAACGCGTGGTCGTAGTGGTAGCCGTAGCGGGCTGGCCAGACGGGGCGATGGCAGATACGGTGGATGAGGTGTGCGGCATCAAGCTATTGCTTTTTTGCAGATGTGGGGCGACTGCAATTTTGCGCACTGGGGGTTGGCTTGGCTGTCCCAGCACTTTGGCGGTGCCAAACTCTGGCATAGGCGAGTTCTTAAGCGGATCGGTTGGCTTGGGCGTGGTAGCAGTGCCGACGGTCGTTTTATCTGAGCTGGCGGCCAGTTTTTTCTTTTCTTCTGGGCTGAGCAGTTGGTAAGCCTGCCACTGCACTTTGCGCTGCTCAGGCGTGAGCCCGTTTGTCAGCGCCTGGTTTTCTGCAAAATTGATGCGGGCTTGCGCACGCTGCTGTGGGCTCAGGCTAGCCCAGCCGGACATGCGGGCATGCAGCTTGGCTTGCTCTGCAGGAGCTATAGACGCATAATTTTTAGACACCTCGAGCCACTTGTTTTTGTGCCCAGAGGACATGTTTGGCCAATTGGCCGCCAAGGGCTTAAGAGCGGCTTGTTGCTCTGGACGCAGCTCTGTCCACGCAGGTGAAGCAACTTTTACCGATGCGCTTTTAGGCGTGGCTGTGGGCGCTGTCCCTATGTTACCCGGTGTTACAGTTGCCGTGGTTTGGGCCAACGCAGCCCAGGCGGCCAGTAGCCCAAACGCGACAACACCAGCAGCCATTTTTGTGCGGCGTGTACGTAGGAGTGATGTACTGGTTAGCATGGAAAGAGTGGCTTATCGGCTACTTTATTGGCTTGGAGGGCCAAACTTTAAAAACTGGGCAAAACCAGGGTCGGTGTGGGCGGAGGGTGGCAAGTCGTCGGTGAGCAGCTGCACATCGACCTCGGCCACTTCACGGGCTCGGTCATCGTTGGTGATCACATTGACGGCGATCAAGCCTGCGGCCAAGGCTAGCAGGGGCAGGGCCGAGGCGATGCGGTTGAACCAATTGAGGCCATCACCGCCGCCCAGCACCAAAGCACCGCCCGACATGGAGGTCGATGTGGCAATTTGAACTTGGGTTTGCTTTTTGTGCATGGCCACGGCTTGCTGGCGCGCGATACGCAGGCGCTCAGAGATGTCGTGGGAGAGGGGCTGGTCATCCAGGCGAGCGGTGACCTTGAGGCCGAAGCGATCCATCAATGCCTCTTGGTGCAGTGTGGTGGCGTTTGTCATAGCGAAATTCCCTTGGCTTTTAGTGCTTTGCTGAGCGCGTGGACAGCTCTAGAACAGTGCGTTTTGACACTGCCTTCGGAGCAACCCATGGCCGCAGCCGTTTCGGCCACGTCCATCTCCTCCCAGTAACGCATGAGGAAGGCTTCTCGTTGACGTGCAGGTAGTTGTTGAACTTCATCATCTATTCCACGCAAGGTTTGTGTGCGCTCGGTACTGGTTTGAGCGCTTTCCGTCCCTTCTGAGCTCTCCAGTGACTCTAAAGTTTCCAGTAAATCAAACTCGCCGTCCTCACCGGCCACAGAAAAGTCGCTCAGGTTGGAAAAAATCGCGTTGCGGGTCTTGCGACGGCGGAAATAGTCCAGGGTGGTATTGGACAAAATACGCTGAAACAGCAGGGGCAACTCGGCCGCCGGTTTGTCAGGGTAGTGCTCAGCCAGCTTGATCATGCTGTCTTGCACAATATCAAGGGCGGCTTCTTCGTCGCGGACGTGGTACACCGAGCGCTTGAACGCGCGTTTTTCAACGCTTTTCAAAAAATCGGAGAGTTCTTGCTCGGTTGCCAAGGCTGATAAATGTCTCTGTTGTGATGCTGGCCGGCCTAGCCTCACAGCATTCCCGGAATTCGCAAATTATGGCATTTTGGCTGGGCTTTTCAGGTTCTTGCCAGCATTTTTGGTCACTATTGCGTAAAAATCGCGGCTTGCAGTGCGATAATTGCGGCTTGCTTGTCAAAACCAGCAAACGGGTTCTGATTCGGGATGCAGTGGTATCCCTATAGTCAGAGCGCTTAAGTCCCGCAACGGCTTCGCAAGAGCGCGTGAGGGGCACCACTCGAGTTTCGTTAGAGAAACTCTGAAAGGTTGAACATGGAAATCTCTAAGGCTGAAATCGCCTCTGTCTCTCATGCCCCTTCGTCTGGGTCGTCTTCCCACACCGTCACGACCCCGTCAGCAGGCCATTTGCCTGAGCTGCGCGGTGCCGAAGTGCTCGTCAAAACCCTGCAAGCGGAAGGCGTGAAATTCGTCTGGGGCTACCCCGGCGGCGCGGTGTTGCACATCTACGACGCTTTCTATAAGCAAGATACCATGCAGCACATTTTGGTGCGCCATGAGCAGGCGGCGGTGCATGCAGCCGACGGCTATGCACGCGCAACGGGCGATGTGGGCGTGGCACTGGTCACCTCCGGCCCGGGTGCTACCAACGCAGTCACAGGTATCGCTACGGCGTACATGGACAGCATTCCGATGGTGATCATCACCGGCCAAGTGCCTACCCACGCGATTGGCCTGGATGCTTTCCAGGAATGCGACACGGTGGGCATTACTCGCCCGATCGTCAAACACAATTTTTTAGTCAAAGACGTACGCGACCTGGCCGAGACCATGAAGCGCGCGTTCCACATCGCCCGCACCGGACGCCCAGGCCCTGTGGTGGTAGACATCCCGAAAGACGTGAGCTTTAACAAAACACCTTACGACGCAGCCGAGTACAAAAAACCGGTGGAGATGCGCAGCTACCAGCCTGTGCGCAAAGGCCACGGCGGGCAGATCCGCAAAGCGTTGCAATTGCTGCTGAACGCCAAGCGTCCCTACATTTACACTGGCGGCGGCGTGATTTTGTCCAACGCCAGCGCCGAGTTGCGCACCTTGGTGGACATGCTGGGCTACCCGGTGACCAACACCTTGATGGGCTTGGGCGCTTACCCCGCCAGCGACCGCAAGTTCTTGGGCATGCTGGGCATGCACGGCACGGTCGAGGCCAACAACGCCATGCAAAATTGCGACGTGCTGCTGGCAGTGGGCGCGCGCTTTGACGACCGCGTGATTGGCAACCCAAAGCACTTTGCGCAAAACGAACGCAAGATCATCCATATCGACATTGACCCGTCCAGCATTTCCAAGCGCGTGAAGGTAGATATTCCTATCGTCGGTGATGTGAAAGACGTGCTTAATGAGCTGATCGCCATGCTCAAGGAGTCCACCACCAAACCCGATGCCAACGCGTTGGGTGCCTGGTGGGAAACCATTGACGCTTGGCGCAAGCGTGATTGCCTGGTCTATGACAAAGGCAATAAAGACGTGATCAAACCGCAGGCCGTCGTGCAAAGCCTGTGGAACATGACCAAAGATACGGAGACGTATATCACCTCCGACGTAGGCCAACACCAGATGTGGGCCGCACAGTTCTACCGTTTTGACCAGCCCCGCCGCTGGATCAACTCCGGTGGCCTGGGCACGATGGGCGTGGGCATTCCCTACGCCATGGGTATCAAGCTGGCCAAACCCGAAGCGGAAGTGTTTTGTGTCACAGGCGAAGGCTCGGTGCAGATGTGCATCCAGGAGCTGTCCACCTGCTTGCAATACAACACACCCATCAAAATTGTGTCACTCAATAACCGCTACTTGGGCATGGTGCGCCAGTGGCAAGAGCTGGACTACGAAGGCCGTTACAGCCACAGCTACATGGACGCACTGCCTAACTTTGTGAAGCTGGCCGAGGCTTACGGCCACGTAGGTATGCTGATCGAAAAACCCCAAGACGTAGAACCCGCGCTGCGCGAAGCCCGCAAGCTCAAAGACCGCACAGTATTCATGGATTTCCGCACCGACCCGACTGAGAACGTCTACCCGATGGTCAAGGCAGGCAAAGGCATCACGGAAATGCTACTGGGCTCTGAAGACCTTTAATTATTGAATACCAAAACCAAGAAATTTTGAACGCAGAGGGCGCGAAGGTTTCGCAGAGAGCGCAGAAGAAGACAAAAGAAAACCAAAAAAGAATACAGAAAAGAGAAATAAATTTTTGAATTCATTTTTTAAATTTTGTATTTCTTTCTCCCCTTCTGCGTTCTCTGCGAAACCTTTGCGACCTCTGCGTTCAAAAAATCCCCTCTTAATCCCCCCTAGTCCTAAACCTTCACTAACTAGATAAATCTATTTGCAGCCAAGTCCTAGCGTTACCGCGCTAAGAGGAGGGCTCAGAAAAGAGGAATCCCATGAAACACATCATTGCAGTACTTTTAGAAAACGAACCCGGCGCGCTGTCCCGCGTGGTCGGATTATTTTCAGCCCGTGGCTACAACATCGAGTCCTTGACCGTTGCCCCCACCGAAGACAAATCGCTCTCACGCATGACCATTGTCACCATTGGTTCAGACGACGTGATTGAGCAAATTACCAAGCATTTGAACCGCCTGATCGAGGTGGTAAAAGTTGTTGACCTCACCGAAGGCTCTTACACAGAGCGCGAGCTGATGATGGTCAAAGTGCGCGCCGTCGGTAAAGAGCGCGAAGAGATGAAGCGCATGGTAGACATCTTCCGTGGCCGCATCATCGACGTGACCGAGAAGAGCTACACCGTAGAGCTGACGGGCGACCACAGCAAAAACGACGCTTTCCTGGAAGCCATCGACCGCACAGCCATCCTGGAAACCGTCCGCACCGGCGCCAGCGGCATCGGCCGAGGTGAGAGAATACTGCGTGTTTAACATGGAAGACCGAAGATTTTTTTGAACGCAGAGGGCGCGAAGATTACGCAGAGAACGCAGAAGAAGACAAAAGAAAACCAAAAGAAAGATAAAAAGAAGGGGTATTTTTTGAATTTATTTTTAAAAATTTTGTATTTATTTTCTTCCCCTTCTGCGCTCTTTGCGAAACCTTTGCGCCCTCTGCGTTCAAAAACTCCCCGCTCCCTCCCCTATCCCCTTTTCCACATTTACACTTAACCCACCCCAACCGGAGAACACAAATGAAAGTTTTTTACGATAAAGATTGCGACCTCAGCCTGATCAAAGGCAAGACCGTGACCATCATTGGCTACGGCAGCCAGGGCCATGCCCATGCGCAGAACCTGAACGACAGCGGCGTCAAAGTGCTCGTCGGGCTGCGCAAAGGTGGCGCGAGCTGGGACAAAGTGGCCAAGGCGGGCCTGAAAGTCGCTGAAGTCAATGAAGCTGTAGCCGCTGCTGACGTAGTGATGATTTTGCTGCCCGACGAGAACATCGCCGCGGTGTACAAAGAGATCGAGCCGCACCTGAAAAAAGGCGCGTCGCTGGCTTTTGCCCACGGCTTTAACGTGCATTACAACCAAGTCGTGCCCCGTGCTGACCTGGACGTGTGGATGGTCGCCCCCAAGGCCCCGGGCCACACCGTGCGCAACACCTACACCCAAGGTGGCGGCGTGCCCCACCTGGTAGCAGTGCACCAAGACAAAAGCGGCAAGGCCCGCGACCTGGCTTTGAGCTACGCCATGGCCAACGGTGGCGGCAAGGCTGGCATCATTGAAACCAACTTCAAAGAAGAGACCGAGACCGATTTGTTCGGTGAACAAGCCGTGCTGTGTGGCGGTGCTGTTGAGCTGATCAAGATGGGCTACGAGACCTTGGTCGAAGCCGGCTACGCCCCTGAGATGGCCTACTTTGAGTGCCTGCACGAGCTGAAACTCATCGTCGACTTGATCTACGAAGGCGGCATTGCCAACATGAACTACTCGATCTCCAACAACGCCGAGTACGGCGAGTACGTCACCGGCCCTGAGGTGATCAACGAGCAGTCCCGCGTAGCGATGCGCAATTGCTTGAAGCGCATCCAGACCGGTGAGTACGCCAAGCAGTTCATCCTGGAAGGCCGCACCAACTACCCAAGCATGACGGCCCGCCGCCGCTTGACGGCAGAGCATTCCATCGAAACTGTGGGTGCCCAGCTGCGCGCGATGATGCCTTGGATTGCGAAGAACAAGCTGGTCGACCAGACCCGCAACTAAGCGAGGGCGGCTCCTGCACGGACGCAGTCGCTAGCTAATGACAAAACCGCCACAACGAAAGTTGTTGGCGGTTTTGTCTTTCTGGCGCAGTGCTTTACACTCTAGCTATGCACGACGGACACGACACCTCACCTTCCCCTCTCCAGCCGGCCAAACCGCGCAGAAAAGGCATTTACGCACTGCCCACACTGTTTACCTTGGCGGCCCTGTTTGGGGGCTTTTACGCCATCGTCATGGCAATGGATGGCCGGTTCCAGTCGGCGGCGATTGGCGTCTTTTGTGCCATGGTGCTGGACAGCTTGGACGGGCGCGTGGCCCGCATGACCAATACGCAGTCTGCTTTTGGTGAGCAGATGGACTCGCTGTCAGACATGGTGAGCTTTGGCGCCGCCCCAGCGCTGATCGCCTACGAATGGGCTTTGCGTGGTCTGGGCAGTGTGGGCTGGTTTGCCGCTTTTGTGTACTGCGCCTGTGCATCGCTGCGCTTGGCGCGCTTTAACGTGAACACGTCGGTGGTGGACAAACGCTATTTTCAAGGCTTGCCCAGCCCTGCGGCTGCGGCGTTGATGGCGGGGTTTATCTGGTTGATGGCGGATTTGGAAATAAGCGCTGCTAGCATGAAGTGGGCGATGTTCGTATTGGCCTTGTTTGCCGGGCTGACGATGGTGACCAATGTGCCGTACTACAGCTTCAAAGACATCAATTTTAAAAAATCCGTGCCTTTTATTGTGGTGGTGCTGATTGCCTTGGGCATTGCCATCATCACTATCCATCCCCCCATTGTGCTGTTCAGTATTTTTGTGGCTTATGGACTCAGTGGCTATGTGGTGTACGCCTACCGTAAAACCAAAGGTTTGCAAACCAGCGTGATCGCTACCTCCAAGGATGAGCCAGAAGAGCGCGGTTTGCACTAGGATGCCACATAAATCCAATTTTCGGGCGCATTGCGGCGTTGCAAATCCGCGCCATACCGAAGTGTGGCTGTGGTTTGCGCCTTGCACTGCATCCCGAGAATTGAATGTCTGAAGGCATCCACCAGCGTTCCAAACTGTGCAAAAATGTGCTACAGTAAACCCATGAATCGTATTTCGCTTGCTCTACTACTACTGCCACCCGGGCGGAGTTGGTAGCGCACGCACATACCCTCTCTTAAGGCCCGTTGCTCAACCCAACGGGCCTTTTTCTTTGCCCCTCATTTTTCCAATCTCAACTTTCACTTAAATTCACAGGAGCCGATCATGACCGATACCGCAGCCATCCCAGAAAAACTCATTATTTTTGACACGACCTTGCGCGATGGCGAGCAGAGCCCCGGCGCGTCAATGACCAAGGACGAAAAATTGCGCATCGCGCGCCAGTTGGAGCGTTTGAAGGTGGACGTGATCGAGGCGGGTTTTCCGGCCAGCTCCAATGGCGATTTTGAATGCGTACAGGCGATTGCCAACACCATCAAAGACTCGATCATCTGCGGCCTGGCGCGAGCGAACGACCGAGATATAACCCGCGTGGCCGAGGCCATCAAGGGCGCAGAGCGTGGCCGTATCCACATCTTCCTGGCCACCAGCGATTTGCACATGGAAAAGAAGCTGCGCATGACGCGCGCCCAGGTGCTGGAGCAAGCCCGCCAGAGCGTGCGCTTTGCGCGCAAGCTGTGTACCGATATTGAGTTTAGCCCCGAAGACGGCTACCGCAGCGACCCCGATTTCCTGGAGCAGGTGTTGAAAGCCGTCGTGGAAGAGGGCGCTAGCACCTTGAATATTCCCGACACGGTGGGCTACGCCATTCCCGAGCTCTATGGCAACTTCATCAAAGATTTGCGCACGCGGACCAATTTTGGCAAAGAGGTGATTTGGTCGGTGCATTGCCATAACGATTTGGGTATGGCGGTGGCCAACAGTTTGGCAGGCGTGAAGATTGGCGGTGCACGCCAGGTAGAGTGCACTATCAACGGCTTGGGTGAGCGCGCGGGCAATTGCAGCCTGGAAGAAATTGTCATGGCCGTGAAAACGCGCAAAGACTATTTCAATTTGAGTTTGGGCATTGATACCAAGCAAATCTTGCAGGCCAGCCGCATGGTCAGCCAAACCACGGGCTTTGTGGTGCAGCCGAACAAGGCGGTGGTGGGGGCGAATGCTTTTGCCCACGCGTCGGGTATCCACCAAGACGGCGTGCTCAAGGCGCGCGATACCTACGAGATCATGCGCGCCGAAGACGTGGGCTGGACGGCCAACAAAATCGTGCTCGGCAAGCTCAGCGGCCGCAACGCCTTTAAGCAACGCTTGCAAGACCTCGGCGTAGTGATCGAAGCCGAAGCAGACGTAAACACCGCGTTTGCCAAGTTCAAAGAACTGGCTGATAAAAAATCAGAAATTTTTGACGAAGATATTTTGGCTTTGGTCGGTGATGAGTCCATCACGCATGACAATGAGCATTACGGTTTTGTCTCTTTGTCCCAGCGCAGTGAAACCGGCGAGCGGCCCCAGGCCAGCGTCGTCTTCACGGTAGAGGGCAAAGAAGTCAAAGGCAGTTCGGACGGCAACGGCCCGGTCGACGCATCCCTCAAGGCCATCGAAACGCATGCCAAAAGCGGCGCAGAGATGGTGCTCTATTCTGTGAACGCCATCAGCGGTTCCACAGAGAGCCAGGGGGAAGTGACGGTCCGCTTGCAAAACTCAGGCCGCGTGGTCAACGGTGTCGGCGCTGATCCCGACATCGTCGTAGCTTCGGCCAAAGCCTACATCAGTGCGCTGAACAAGCTGCACAGCAAAGCGGACCGGGTGGCGGCGCAGGGCTAACGCCATGCAAGAGTGCGTAAATTTGCGCGAACCCGCTGCACTGGCAGCCATTTGGCAAGACACCCGCGACTTGGGCTTCAATATGGCATCCGAGCCGCTGGGGTGCTCGCTGTTGCGAACGCTGGCTGCTACCAAATCCGCAGCAAGTATCTTGGAACTGGGCTCGGGCACGGGCTTGTCAACCGCGTGGCTGCTTGACGGGATGGACGCACAATCGCACCTGACTACGGTAGACCATGATCCCGCAGTATTGAACGTGTTGCGCAAGCACCTGGGCACCGATCCGCGTTTGCAGGTGATGTGCGCCGAAGGCGATGCCTATGTTCCTTCCCTTCAAGGGCAGAAGTTTGATTTGATTTTTGCCGATGCTTGGGCGGGTAAGTACCGGCTGGTCGATGAAACACTGGCGCTGCTTAAGCCCTCAGGCATTTACGTGGTGGACGATATGTTGCCGCAGCCCAACTGGCCCGATGGCCATGGGGCAAAGGCCGCAGCCTTGATCGCCATGTTGGAGCAACGCACCGATGTGGCCGTGACCAAATTGTCGTGGGCCAGTGGGGTGGTGCTTGCGGTGAAACGTTAGGCCAGCATACGCTCTATCGCTTGCAAGGTGCATGAGCATGGCATGGAAAGAAGTTAGCAGCCGAGGAGTCAATGAGTCGGGCAGTTATAATCGAATGCTGTTTAGGTCATTAGCCCAATAGAATATTGCGGGAGCAGCTACGTAATGCATAGCGAATAGCCATCTATCTCAAGGTATTTATCGCTCGGCAGGGCGCTCGAAGTTGCTCAGAGTGATAGCGACAATGCCGAAGGTCACCAGGATCACGCCACACCAGGCAGCGGTGTCCATCTTCTCGCCCAGTAGGCACACACAGCCAAACGCTTACCCGTTAAGCGCCACCCCTGAGCTTGCGCCACGCGCTGCGTGCCCGGTGCAGGCCGTCTTGTGCCACGGTTTTGATGCGTTTTCCCATTTGCCACACTGCCGAGCTGCGCATGTAGTCCATGAGGCTGTCTTTCCAAGCTTTCCAGCGGGGGTACCAGTGCGCGAACCAGGCAAACTGCATCAGGGCTGGCAAGGTGAGCTGGAACAAGCGCGCTACCAAGGCCGTGCCCACCAGCTTGGCGGTGATCAACACGCCTAGACCCAGTGCGTAGTGTCCACTGTTGATTAAAAACAGCGCCAGTAGCTTGATGGGAAACAAGGCCACGGCGGGCACCAGCAGCACGGGCAGGGCCTGCCAAGGCGAGAGCTGGGAGATTTTTCGCTCACACCAAGCCCACAATGGTAGTCGGGCGAGGCGACGTACCAAGGCTGCCAGCGGTTCCCAGCCCCATTCTTCAAACAACAAAAAAAGCGCGATGAAGGGAGTGAAAATCCAACGTAAAACCGTACCTAACGCTTTAAACATATGCGGGAGCAGCTATTGAAATAATAGTATGACCCATGGTTAGCGGTATATGGCAGGGCGTTTGCCCAGAAAGGCACTGATACCCTCACCCCCGTTGGCATGGTGCAGGTTGGCAACAAAGGCATCCCGCTCGGCATTGAGGTGCTCGCTGAGCGGTCGCAGTGGCGCATCGTTGAGCAGCTCTTTGATACTCGCAAGTGCATTGGGCGCGCGGGCGTTCAATTTGTCGGCCAACAGCAGGGTTTCGCTGAGCGCATTGCCTGTATCCACCACGCGGTTCACCACCCCCAGGGCATGCAGGCGCTCGGCACTGATACGCTCGCCGCCCAGTAGCATCTCGCTGGCCAACTGGCGGGGTAGTATGCGGTTTAGGTGCCAGGTAGCGCCGCCGTCGGGCGACAGGCCCACACTGCTGTAGGCCATGACAAACACCGCGTCGCGCGCGGCGACGATCATGTCGCAGGCCAGGCACAGCGAAAAGCCTGCGCCGGCAGCCGGGCCCTCTACGGCGGAAATCACTGGTTTGCGGCAACTGCGGATGGCCTCAATCCAGCTGTGCAGGCCATCGATGCTCTGGGCTTGCACCTGCGGGGCTTGGCTGCGGTTGTCCAGCAGGCGCTGCAAGTTGCCGCCTGCGCAGAACATACTGCCTTCGCCGGTAATCACCACGCTGCGAATCTCGTCGCTGCTGTCGGCAAAGTTCAGCGCCTCCACACCGGCTGCGTACATGGCCGGGCTGAGTGCATTGCGCAGTGTGGGGTTGGAGATGGTGAGCACCATGGTTTGGCCTGAGGCTTGGCTGCTGCCCTTGCCAGAGCCTTTACTTTTGCCTTTAGCAGGGCTATCGCTACGCAAACCGCTGCCTGCTGTGCTGCTTTTGAGCTCGCCGCTGGTATGTGGGTCCATAGCGCTTTACGCCTCGACGTGTTGCAGGCTCAGGCCGATGGCACCCCGGCGGCGCAGCCACGGACTAGGGCGGTAGCGCGGGTCGCCGTACACGGTTTGCATGTTAAACAGCACCTCCAGCACGTTGGTAGGGCCCAGCAGATCGCCCAAAGCCAGCGGGCCATGTGGGTAGCCTAGGCCGAGCGTTACGGCTGTTTCCAGGTCGGCGGGCGAGCAGATTTGCTGCTGGCAGATGTCGGAGGCGATATTGATGATGCAGGCCACCACCCGCTGGGTGACAAAGCCACCGCTGTCCCGGATCACGCTGACTGCCTTGCCATCCCGGGCAAAAAGCGCATGCGCCGCATCGCGCATATCGGTGCGGGTGGCGGGGTTGGTCATCAGCACGCGGCGCTTGGTTGCCACATCGTCAATCAACATGTCAATGCCTACTGTGCGGGACGGGTCGTACCGCTCCACTACGGCCACTGTGGTCACGTCAAAGCCCAAAGGTGCGACCAAAGTAAGGGCTTTATCGGATGGGGCGGCACCGATTTCGATATCTGCCCCCAAGTTTTTCAGCAATTGCAGCAATTGTGCACGCCGTGTGGCGCGCGGCGACACCCATACCGGCGGCATATCTGCTACTAAAGGTGTAGCTGCTTGCGCAGGTTTTTGTTGGGCTCCGTCCACATATTGATAAAAACCAGCACCGGTTTTCCTGCCCAGCATGCCGCCAGCCAAGCGTTGCGCGGTAATCACACTGGGGCGGTAACGGGGCTCTTCGTAGTACTGGCGGTAAACCGATTCCATCACCGGGTGGGACACGTCCAGCGCGGTCAAATCCATCAGCTCAAACGGCCCAAGTTTAAAACCCACCTGGTCTTTCAAAATCGCGTCGATGGTGGCAAAGTCCGCAATGCCTTCGCCCACAATACGCAGTGCTTCGGTGCCATAGGCTCGGCCCGCATGGTTGACTATAAAGCCCGGTGTGTCAGCGGCTTGTACGGCCGTGTGGCCCATCTGTTTGGCATAGGTGCTCAGCTGCACGCACACTGCGTTGTTGGTCTTCAGACCGGCTATCACTTCTACCACTTTCATGAGTGGGACAGGGTTGAAAAAATGGTAACCAGCAAAGCGTTCGGGGTGCGCCATCCCGGCGGCGATGGCAGTCACAGATAGTGAGGATGTGTTAGTGACTAATGCGCAATTGGGTGATACGATGCCCTCTAGTTTTTTGAATAAGTCTTGTTTGATATCCAATTTCTCAATAATGGCCTCCACGACCAAGTCACAGGCTGCAAGATCGGCCAAGGCAGAGCAGGGCTTTAAGCGCGCTTTGCACGCCGTCGCCTCGTCAAGCGCCAGTTTGCCCTTTTCCACCTGTTTATCCCATACACCGCTGATCGCGACGATGGCTTTGGCCACGGCATCGGCTTGGGTGTCAAACAGCAGAACTTGGCTACCGGCTTGGGCTGCTATTTGGGCAATTCCGCGCCCCATGGCGCCGGTGCCTACAATGGATAGAGTTGTGTACGCAGGTTTCATGGTTTGATTATCTGGATTTTTATGTGCCAAAATAGACAGTAAGTATAAGTAATTGATTTTAATGAATACAACGCCACCTATATCTTTAACTGGGCACATGCGTATCAGCAAAGTCCAGTGGGCTGTTGCATTGAGCTTGGCCATGTTGTGCTGGCCTATCGTATCCGATGCTCTGTCATTGGGGCGCAGCAGAGGCGCTGCGGTGTTGGGTCGCAGTTTGGATGTATCTGTCTTGGCTACGCTGGAGCCACAAGAAGAGGTGCCAGAAGCATCTTGCTTCACTGCTGAAGTGTTCTACGGTGACTCTCGCGTCAACGGCTCTAACGTCACCGTTACGCCCCTGCGCACCAGCCCCACAGAGTTGAGTTTGCGGGTGCGCTCCAATGTGCCCATTGACGAGCCTTTCATCACGCTTTATATGCGCGCCACTTGTGGCAATAGCATCAGCCGTCGCTACGTTTTGCTCTCTGACGCTCCCAGTGAACCTGCGCCCAACGTGCAAACACCGGGGCTGCCTTTATTGGGTGCTCCCACCCCCGCACCCAGTGCTTCGCGCTCACAAGCGGTTATCACTGAACTAAGAAGTGAAAGCTCTGGCCGAGCGCAGGATCAAGCGCCATTGGCTACTGACCGCGCTTCGCAACTCGCTGCTGCACGCCAAGGTCAGCGCCAAAACCCGCAAGCAGTGGCGCTGGACCCAGCGGCTGTCGAAAAAGCCCGCGCTAGGCGTTTAGCCCGTCAGCAGGCTAAAGAGCAGCTTAAGGCACAAGCCATTGAGCGCGCAAACAATGCCCCGCCCCCCGCGCCTCGCTCGGCCATGAGTCCAACTCTGGGATCGGCTGGCAAGACCAATACCGGACGACTCCAAGTTGACTTGCTCGACTTGGCGCCTGGCCGCGAGCCTTCGCTGCGCGCCAGCTCCGAGCTGTTGAGCCAGCCTTCTACCGACGTGGCCGCCCGCGCGCAAGCGGCAGCCATGTGGCGCATGATCAATGCCTCGCCGCAAGACATGCTGCGCGACGTGGAACGCCTGAAAACACTGGAAAACGAAGTGCGCGCCATGTCAGAACTGACCAAGCGCCAAACGCAAGAGCTTGTTGCTGTAAAAACCGAGCTGGCGGTTGCAAAGCGTGATCGTTTTGCCAACCCCTTCATGTATGTCTTGGCGGCATTGTTCTTAGGTGCACTGGCCTTTGCGGCATGGATGTGGCGCCAACGCAGGAGCAGCAATACCCCTTGGTGGGGCAACCAGCAAAGTCAAATCAAAACCGACACTGGCTCAGGCAAAGGCAAACCGATCGCGCGTTTTGGTGGCCAAGACGCGGCGTCGACCGCAGCGGCAGAACGTGAGCGTGAGCAAGATTTCGTAGCCGCTTCACAGCTCATAACGCCACCGTCAGCGCCTATGCCCCTGGGTGATCGTGCCGCGCCACCAGCATCGTTTGTTTCCAGCAGGAGAATGGCTTCTAATTTTGATGCGCACTCGAGACACCCAACCTCCGAGTTAGTCAGCTCAGCATCTAACCGGCGCGGCTCGGCGGCGGGTGCACGCGGCATCGAGCGCGAGTTCGAATCCAGCGCGGTGGGTGCCTTGCGTCCCGTCAACGCAGAAGAGCTGTTTGACATTCAGCAGCAAGCCGACTTCTTTATGTCGCTTGGCCAGCACGCGCAGGCTATCGACATTTTGCAAAACCACATCAGCGATAACGTAGAGACCAGTGCGCTGGCGTATCTGGACTTGTTTGACATCTACCACAAGATTGGCCAACGCGCCGAGTTTGCAGAGCTGCGCGACGAGTTCAACCGCGTGTTCAATGCGCAAGTGCCAGAGTTCGACCAGTACGGCATCAACAGCCGCGGGTTAGAAGATTACATACCGGCGCTCGAGCGTATTCAGGCGCTTTGGCCTAATGCCAAGGTGCTGGAGGTGATTGAAGAGTCCATCTTCCGCAAGCCCGACCTGGACAACCAACCCTTTGATTTGCTGGCCTACCGTGAATTGATGCTGTTGTATGCCATCGCTAAAGAGGTGAGCGAAGATGGTGATGTCAGTTTTGATTTGGAAGAAAATCCGGATGTAGACTTTGACATCTCCCAGCCTGGCGATTTGATGGATCTCACAATGCCTGGTTTTGCCAGTCGCGGTGGTGTTCAGGGCCCTGCAAACCCTGGATTTTCTGGAACCGAGGTGCAACCCCTGTCTGCATCCCTGGCGCATTCTTCTGTAAAAGGCGCACTGGGTAACGAAGTCTCGATAGACGATGACTGGGAAGAGGCGCTCAAAAACCTGCCACTGGTGAGCAAAAACATCGGCGTAGATATTGATATTAGTATTTTTCCTGATGCACCTGCTGTGCCAGATGGGCCAGCAACTTCAAAGTCTCTGCCTGCGTCTGGCGGAGCGCCGTCGGCAGGTTCACAAGATAATGTCCTTACTAGCGGCACTATCGACAATGGTATTGACTTTGATATTGCGCCAGATACCGGGCTCTCGCCCGCTAAAAATCCAAAGCGTTAACACCTTTTGCTTGTCGCTGAAAACCAAGTTTGGTAGCTGGTATGCAACCGGTGTAGGCCTCCCAGAGAAATCATACGCATTGGGTGGCGGTGCTGCCAGCGAACGCGTCCCCGTACAAGAACCTCAAGCTGCCTGCGTAAAAGCCAGCCGCACATAAATGGGTGCATACACCTCGGCCTGGGTAATGTCGATCAAGGTCTCTTTGGCCAGCTCCAAGAGCGCGATAAAGGTCACCACCAGCAGGGGCATGCCTTTGGCGGGGTCAAACAGGTGCTCAAACTCTACAAACTTGCGGCCTTGCAACTGCTTGAGCACGATGCTCATGTGCTCGCGCACAGAGAGCTCTTCGCGGGTGATTTTGTGGTGCTGGATGAGCTTGGCGCGCTTCAAAATGTCGCGCCAGGCTTCTTGCAAATCGACCACATGCACATCGGGAAAGCGCGGCACCAGTGACTGCTCGATGATCACTTGGGCACGCAAGTAATCGCGGCCAAACTGGGGCAGGGCGTCTAGCCGCTGCGAGGCCAGCTTCATTTGCTCGTATTCCAGCAGGCGGCGCACCAGCTCGGCGCGCGGGTCTTCAGCTTCTTTGCCATCCTGCGTTTTCTTCGGCGGCAGCAGCATGCGTGATTTGATCTCAATCAACATGGCGGCCATCAACAGATATTCGGCCGCTAACTCGAGGTTTTTTTGGCGAATTTCTTCGACATAACTCAGGTACTGGCGTGTCACTCCGGCCATTGGAATATCTAGAATATTGAAGTTTTGCTTGCGTATCAGGTACAACAGCAAGTCCAGCGGGCCTTCAAAAGCCTCTAAGAACACCTCCAGCGCATCAGGCGGAATGTACAAATCCGTCGGCATGGCAAACAAAGGCTCGCCATATAGCCGCGCTAACGCTACTTGATCCACCACCCTGGGCAACCCCGCCATATCGCTGTGGCCTGCGTCGCCCTGGCTCCCCGTGAGCGGGGGCGGCAGCACCAAGCCAAAGTCTGGCACGGCAGCGGTCAATGCGGGGGTGTCTGTCATGTAATGTGTGTAAGGGAAACTGATTTTAGCTACCAATTAGATAGCTTTTCCCGCAATATTCTATTGGGCTAGACGCCTAAAAGGCTTGCAATTCACTTAGGCAAATTGCCATACACATAGGCCTGCTGAGCCACCCGGCCCGTTTCGTTGTCAGCCAAAGCGCTGCGATCCACGTTTTTATCCCATAGCAGGGCACGGCCCGAGCGTTGCTCGGCCTCGAGCGTAGGGCGGTTGCGCTTAAGGTCGGTGATGAAATTGCTGGTATCAGAGACGTACTGGGGCTTGTAAAAAATACGGCTGATGGCGTTGAGCAGGGCTGACATGGGCGTAAACTGGTTGTCGTTATGGAAGCGTGATTTTACCCAGCTGGGCGCGGTGCACCAGCTGTCATTACAGAAAGAGCAAAAAATGGGTACTTTTAGCATAAAAAAGGTGGTCTTTATGGGCTTGTTGGCGTGCTTGCTGGGCCTGGCGGGCTGCGACCAGCAAGCCATTGTCAATCTGGAGGTCGGTGTGTCTAGCGAGTCGGACGTGCGTGCCAAGTTTGGCGAGCCCGAGAAAGTCTGGGACGGTGAGGGCGGCGTGCGCATTTTTGAATACAACCGCCAGCCCGCAGGTCATATCAACTACATGATCAATATAGGTGCTGACGGCAAACTGCTGGCCATACGCCAAGTGCTTACACCCGCTAACTTTGCCAGGGTGCAACCCGGCATGATGATGGAAGATGTACGCAAACTACTAGGCAAACCCATGCGCGTAGTGCCCTACGATCTGAAAAAAGAAACCTACTACAACTGGCGCTACATGGAAATGCCCACGACGTCGATGGTGTTCAGCGTCGTGATGGATCGCAATATGCGTGTGCTGCGCACCGAAAGTGGCTTGGATCCTGAGACGGCAGCGGGCGGCGGTAACGCTAAGTGATTAGAGTACGTTCTTGACTATGCACAGTTAATTGGCAATAGTTATTTGAAATTTGACTTCAATATCGTCTTGTATGTATGGCTTTGTACTTTGCCACAGAGGGTAGTGTTGCACAGCTCTAAAGATTAAAGGGATTGTTATGCGTAATGCATCAAAGCTTGTGGCAGCCACTACGCTGTGTTTCACTGTCGCCATGCTGGCAGCCTGCGGAGGCGGTGGCGATACTGCGGTTGAACCAGTACCAGTGCCACCTTCGGGATCAGCACCACCACCGCCACCACCGCCACCGCCACCACCGCCACCACCGCCACCACCGCCACCACCGCCACCGCCACCGCCACCGCCACCGCCGCCACCGCCACCGCCACCTGGCACCGTTCGCGTAAGTGGTACGCTTACGTACGATTCGGTGCCCAATAGCACAACGACAGGAGCCTTGAACTACGACGCCATCTCCAAGAAGCCCGTACGGGGCGTAACTGTGCAAGCTGTGTCCGGCACCACAGTGATTGCCACTACCCAGTCCAGTGAGCAGGGCGCTTATACATTGGCAGTGCCACAGAACACCAGCTATGCAGTCCGTATACGTGCCGAGCTGCTGCAATCGACCGGCCCAGTTACCTGGAACGTGAGTGCCAAGGACAATACCAGTGGCGATGCCTTGTGGACGGTAGAAACTGCCGCCCAATCCAGCGGCACAGCAGACGCAGCGCGCTCCTTCAATGTGCCCAGTGGCTGGAACGGTACCAGCTACAGCACTAGCCGTCCCGCCGGGCCGTTTGCCATTTTGGATAGTATTTACACCAGCATGAAGCTGGTAAATGCCGCCCAAGCGGTGATTGCATTTCCAGCATTGAATGTCTTTTGGAGCCCGAATAACCGCCCAGCAGGGGGGAATCTGGCCATTGGCGATATTGGCACTTCGTTTTTTACTTTCCAAGCCTCCACGCCCGGAGCCGGTGGAGCGGGGACCCGCTCCATGTATATCTTGGGCGCAGCGGACACCGACACCGACGAGTACGACAGCTCCGTGATCGCCCATGAATACGGGCATTATTTGCAAAGCGCCTTCTCTACCAACCACTCTTTGGGTGGCCCGCATGGTTCGCGCGATAAATTGGACAAAACCGTGGCTTTTGGCGAGGGTTTTGGCAACGCGTGGTCCAGCATGTCGCGCAATGACCCGCTGTATTCGGACAGCCAAGGGCCCGGGCAGAGCGTGGCCAGTTTCTTTGATGTGCGTGGAACACCCGCCAGCCCCGGTTGGTACAGCGAAGCCTCGGTGCAATCTATCATGTACCAATTCTTTGCTGCCAGCGGCTTTGCACCCATATGGGCCGCCATGACGGGGCCGATGAAAAATAGCCAGGATGCTTTGGCTTCCATTTTCAGTTTTGGGGCGGCCGTCCGCAGCAGCGCCAGCGGTGCCGTGAGTAGCGCATTGAACGCGCTGCTCAGCGCCCACAATATTCAGGGCACCGACCAATGGGGCGCGGGAGAGACCAACAACGGCGGCAGTGCGCATACCCTTCCGGTCTATACGCAACTGAGTTTGGGCGTGCCTGCGCGGGCTTGTTTGGACTACAGCAACCAGGCCCTGAATGCCCAATATGCCAATAAACTGGGCGCGGTGAAGTACTTTCGCGTCACTCTGGCCAGCGCGGGTACCCGCACGATTACAGCCACTTTCCCGGGTGGCCGGGATATTGACTTTGACATCTACCAAAATCGCGTCTTGGTGGGGTCGGCCAATTCAACCGATGCCACTTCTGAAGGGGGGCAACTGAGCTTGAATGCGGGCGAGGTCGTGATTCGCCTGTCGGATGCCGTGACCAGCTCGGCCCCCTCACTGACCAATTGCGCGACCCTGCTCATTAACTAATACCAACTCTCCAATGGAATAGAAAGACCACACCATGAAAAAATCAAATTGTGCACTCATTTTGTTGGCGTTATCAGCGCTGGTTGCTGCGCCCGCATTGGCGACCCAGATGCAGCTAGATGCCTCCGGCAAGGCCGTCAAGGGCAGTGGCAAAGCCGGTAAAACCGGGTTTATTTCTATGGATACCCAAAAGAGTGGGTCCGGTGTCAGCCTGGCCTACCGCATTGACGGGTCGCCCAGTGTGGGCAGGCCATTGACGATTGTGATTCAAATGTCCAGCCCCTCAGATGCGCAAGTGGTGCTGCGTGCACCGCAAGGCCTGACGCTCGCTATGCCGGGCCAAGTATTGCAATCCTCCGCTGGCCAAGTGGCCGAGCATAGGGTCACCGTGGTGCCTGATGTGCAAGGCCGCCATTACATCAGCCTGTTCTCCATTGCCAATGGCCGCCCCAGTGCTACGTCTATCCCTGTCCAGGTAGGGCGCGGTACGGTAGAGCTCAAATCGGGCGGTACGGTACAAGTGACTCCCTCAGGCGAGCGGATTATTTCTGTGCCACTCAAGTAATGGTTTAAATGCTTGGCGCTGCGGCCTAGGTCTTGGGCAAGAACTTCACACCCGCCAGGCCTTGGTAGTCCACATCTTGCGTCCACAAGTACGCTTTAAATTCGCGGGCAATGCTGTACATCACCGCGGCCGCCATGGCCAGTTTATGGGTTTGCGCGGCCTCTGACGCAGCAATCGCCCGGGCATCGGTGATGTCTACCACGGTGCCCCTGCGCATGACATCCAGGCAGGCATCGCGGCTGGCAGGGTTGGCGCTTCTGCTGAGAAACTTATGCACCTCAAAAATGGCCAAAGTGGGTACCACCAACAGTGCGGTTTGCTCGATCACAGGCTTATACACACGCCCCTCTGTGGAGCCTAAAAAGAACTCAATCCATCCTGAAGAATCGACGACGTTCATTTAAAAACGGTCTTTTTCTTTGGGTATGGTCGTGTCAATCGGCCCCAGATGTTTGAGGAAACCAAAATACGCGCTGGTAGGCAGCTCCGGGGTTAACGTGGTCTTCTTCCCGTCGTAGCTAAACTTCACCTTCGACCCTTCCACCAGTCCCAGCTTGGCGCGCAGCGCGGCGGGCAGGGTGATTTGCCCCTTGCTGGTGAGGGTGGCTTCTACTTCTAAAACTGCGGGCATGGCTTACTCCTGTGCATCGAATGGGGTAAGCATGCGGCATAAGTAAGGCGTTGTCAACCTCCTTACTTTAATCGCTGGAGGAGTGCGAACTCTAATAGACCGCCTACTAGCGCTGCTCTTTCAATGAATCCGCATCCCCGGCTGCGCGCCTGGCCAGGGGTTCAGAATGTAAATGCCGGGACTGGCCTTCTCGTCCCCATGGCTGGCGGCCAGCACCATGCCCTCGCTCAGGCCAAACTTCATCTTGCGCGGGGCCAGGTTGGCTACCATCACCGTGAGTTGGCCTACCAGTTGCTCGGGCTTGTAGGCCGATGCGATGCCGCTGAACACATTGCGCGTGGTCTCCTTACCCTCTGCATCGGTCTCACCCACATCCAGCGTCAGGCGCAGCAGCTTGGTCGAGCCTTCCACCGCCTCGCAGTTCACTATTTTGGCAATGCGCAGGTCAATCTTGGCAAAGTCGTCAATGCTGATGGTCGGCGCGATAACTTCGCCACCGGGATGGTTTACTCCCTCTCCCGCCCCGGGAGAGGGCTGGGGTGAGGGCAGGGCCGCAGATGCTACCGATTTAATAGCTGCTTGCGCACTATTCTGTAGGGCTGGAGCCTCAAACAATGCCTCCAGTTGCTTAGGATCGACGCGTTGCATGAGGTGTTTGTACTCCCCAATCACATGCCCCGCGCCCAGCAGCTTCGCACCATCGGCAAAGGTAAACGCAGGCACTTTCAAGAAGGCTTCTACCTGCGCAGCCAGTGCGGGCATCACAGGTTTCAGGCAAATCGTCAGCAGGCGAAAGGCCTCTACGCAGGTGGTGCACACCTCTTGAAGCCGCGCGTCGTGGCCTTCTTTTTTAGCCAGCTCCCACGGCTTATTTTGGTCCACATATTCGTTCACGCGGTCAGCCAACTGCATGGTGTCACGCAGCGCCTTGGCAAAGTCGCGTTCTTCAATCAGTTGTTTTATGCTACTGATTGCAGAGCTGATTACGCCCGTCAATGCTAGCGATTCTCCCGATAGGGAACACAGCTTGCCGTCAAAGCGCTTAGCAATAAACCCCGCCGCACGCGATGCGATGTTGATGTATTTACCCACCAGATCGCTATTGACCCGCAGCTGAAAATCCTGCGCAATAAAGTCAATATCTTCGTTGCGGCCGTTCAGCTTGGTAGCAATGTAGTAGCGCA